>QKIM01000075.1 GCA_003249585.1 Deltaproteobacteria bacterium | reverse complement strand
TTGAAGAGACAACCGGTGAACTGGGAGACCGCATCCATGTCCAGGGCGGTCCCTTCCTTGGTCCTTGGGGAGATGATCAAATCCGTCTCGAGGGCGTTGTGCATCTCGGGAAGGAAGCGCGCAAGGGCGGCATCGACGGCCACGCGAACGAGGCTCGTGGCGTCCTCGAGATCGATGGTCTCGCCGCCTCCCGATGTCAGACACCCGATCCGGGTATGCTCCCCGGAACAGCGAAAGGCGGCGACGACCCGGTCGAACTGCGGCCTCGCCGGGTCGTACACATACCGCAACCCCGACACGTGCAGGTAGTATTCGAAGGGGACATTCCCCATCAGTGCTTCCGCCATCGTATTGAGCAACACACGCAGCTCTGCGCGGGTGATGTAGAAGGTCACAACGGGCCAACCCGGCACTTCGTCCAATCCCATCCCCCGCGGAACGGCGCGATAGATGTCTGCAACCGTGACAGCTCCCGTAACACCCTCCTCGATGGACTCCCGGACCACGCCCCCCGTGAGGAAGGCAAAGGAGACGGGGCTGGCATCGTAGCTGGGTTCGAGATCGCGGATCCCGCCGGTGACGGCGTCTGCGAGGGTGCCGTTCACAACTCTCGGGCCGCGGTGATGTATCGCGCGGTGTCCCCGGGCCCCCACTCAAAGTCCCGGTCGCCCAGCGTCACTGTGTCATAGGCCATGTAACGGAAGAAATGCAGGATGGGGGGGGCGGTTCCAGGGAGGATCTCCAGTATATCGCCGACCAAGAATCCTCCGGAGTCCACGAGCACCGTACTCCGCCCAGCGGCGCCGGCCTCATCGCGGACCTGGGTGATGAGCGTCGCGATACGGTCCAGTCCGCCCATGGTCGCGTCGTCGCCGGTGGTCTCGGGAGAGTAGTCGTAGGATGGACCGCACCCCATGACAGCCCCGCTGATGTCAGCCGTACCGATGATGGTGACGTGGCGATAGGGTTCCGGGCAGTCGCAGTCACTGTCCTCGCAGTCCACATCCCCGTCTCCGTCGTCATCGAGGCCGTTGTCGCAGATCTCGACCCCACTGTTGTTGGTATTGTTGACACTCCAGGCGGCGGCGTCATCAAGGTCACTGCAAGCGAAGGCGCTCATTCCGGGCACGACAAGAGACAGGGCAATCACAAGGAAACGTTTCATAAGATTACTCCTGCATGCGCGACAGGACACGACCGAGGAATTCCTTCCGCACATGATAGTCCATAGTCTGCGCGTTTTATACATATAGCGCATCGGTGTCTGGAAACATTTTTTTTCACGGACACCACGTAGATGTCCGTGAATATTTCAGTTCCTGTAGCCCATTAGCGCAACTGGCCAATCCCACCTGTTCAGGGAAGAGGAACGAGGCGAAGGTAGGGCGGCCCGGCGACGGCCGCCAGCCGATAGAATCGGCGATGGGGGAATGCCTGCCGGAGAGCGTACAAGTCACCAGCCCGATAATGCAGGATGAGACGTTCATCAGAGAAATCAGGGCGGGGGCGGCGCCACTCGAAGACCCAGGAGGCGCGACGTGAAAACCGGGGCGTGGTGAGCCAGACCTGGGCATACTGGGGCGCGAGGAGGACGGATCCGGGCGGCGCCTGCTCGCGGATGGCGGTGTAGATGGCCCGGTGGATGCGCGCGGAGGCGCGCAGCGAGCGGGCATACTTGTACACAAATGCGCCCGAGGCAATCACCAGCGCCACGACGAGCGTGGCCACGGTCGTACGCGGCGCGATACGGTGTCGACGCAGCAGGGGCATGAGCCGCGCCAGACCGGCGACCGCCAGGAAGCTCAGGGGGTAGAGGGCATCAGCCATGTGGATGGGCCCCACCATGTGGACCCCGTGGTCATCATGAAAAAGAGCCAGGAGGGCAAGGGAGCCAAGAGAGGCGGCCATGAGGGCCGTCTCCCGACTTCGGCGTACTCCCAACAGCACCAGCCCGAACCCGAGAGGTCCCAGGAACCAGAGGACAAGCTGCAGCACGTTATAGCCGAGATTAGCCCCAAAGCGGGACCACAGCTGGGACGGTGTCAGGGTGACGCCCTTCTTGAGGACGGCCAGCCGCGCCGGGAGGAGGACATTTCCCGTGACTGCCGCGTTGTGGAGGAGCATGAACGTCAGAGGCACGATCGCCCCCAGGAGCATCACGGGCAGCGCCGCGCGATAGAGGCGGGGTGTTCGGATTGTATGGACCACGAGCCACAGCACCGGTGGAGCGAGGAGAAAGGTCGCCTCGAAGGGCCTGGTGATGAAGGCGGCGCCCGCTGCGAGCCCGGCGAGGAGCCAGGGAAGAGGCCTCCCCTTTGTGTCCATGGCCTTGAAGAACAGAAAAAGGGACAGGGCCGTGAGGGCCCGGGAGACCACCATGGCGTGGGTGGTCGCGCCGAGGGTGAGGAACATGGGGGAGATCAGGAGCAGCCCGGCGGCGGCGAGTCCCCATGCCCTGCCCTGCCGACGGCTCACATGGAGTCCCAGCAGGAGCACCGGGAGCGCGGCGAAGAGCCCGAAGAGGGCGTTCCCCAGCCGGGTCAACTCCGCAAAAGCCCACGCGATCTGCCCTCCGAGCCAGTCCATGGAGGTGACCTGGTCTCCGCGCACATAGAGAAACAGATCGGGCAGGCTCCCTTGGGGCACGGGGAGCCGGGCAGCGGTCACCCCGTGGGCGAGGCACCGCCCCCCGAACCGGATGGCGTGCTCATCATCGGTCACGGGAAACCCCAGCAGGATAAACCGGTTGCCGAGCCATGCCAGGAATACGGCCGCCAGCGCCAGACCGCCGAGGAGCCCGAGGAAAGGGCGCAGGCGAAGCCCCCTGGACCACCGGCCCCAAGCCGCTCCGGCGCGGCCCGTGAGGGGGGAAAGCGCATACCCGAAGAGGAGCGCCGAGAAGGGCAGGAATGTGAGGACACCGACCCAGAAGTTGAGCTCTCCCTGGGAGCTGCGGGTCCATGGTGCGATGAAGTCTATGAAGTAGGTGTTGGCCGTCTTCTTGAGCCCCCAGAACGCGAACCAGCACCAGAGCGCCGCCCCCAATGTGACGAGATGGCGTGTGGCGAAGCGGTCCCGACGGCCCATGGTCACCCTTCGCTCCCGGCCGCAATGAGCCGTCCACGATGCCCCAGATACCAGGCCACCGTTCGGTGGAGCCCCTCCTCGAGGGGAACGACAGGGGACCAGCCGAGCTCCTTCCTCAGCTTCGACGCGTCGGTGGCATACCGAAAGTCGTGCCCCGGGCGGTCCGCAATGAAGGAGATCCGATCCGTGAAGGTCGACGCCGGCACGTCGAGCGCCGTGGCGACTGCAGCGCACAGCTGCCGGACCAATTGGAGGTTCGTGCGCTCGGTGTCTCCGCCGACGTTGTACGCTGCCCCCGTCTCGCCTGCGGTCACCATCCGCCACAGGGCCTCGGCGTGGTCCTCCACGTAGAGCCAGTCGCGCACGTTGGCCCCGTCACCATAGACGGGAAGGGCCTCCCCGCCGACCATGGCCGCGATCATCCTGGGGATGAGCTTCTCCGCGTGCTGCATGGGGCCGTAGTTGTTGGCGCTGTGGGAGAGCGAGACAGGGAGCCCGTAGGTGTTTGCATAGGCCCGCACAAGGTGATCCGACGCCGCCTTGGACGCGCTGTAAGGGCTCCTGGGGTCGTAGGGGCTCTCTTCCGTAAACCGGCCGTGGGCGCCCAGGGCGCCGAACACCTCGTCGGTGCTCACGTGGTGGAACCGCACGCCCGAATCCTGGGCCCACACCTCGCGGCACGCCTCCAGGAGACCGAAGGTCCCCATGACGTTGGTCTCCAGGAAGACCGCAGGGGCCAGGATGCTGCGGTCCACATGAGACTCCGCGGCAAGATGGATCACGGTGTCCACGGCGAACTCGTCGAGCAATCCTGCCATAAGCGACCGGTCACGGATATCCGCCCTTCGGAAATGGTAGGTGACGGCACCGTCACGGGATGCGACCGGGAGCCCCGCAAGATTCTCCAGGTTTCCCGCGTAGGTGAGCAGATCCACGTTGAGGATCGTCCCCTGGAAATCCGCCCTGCGCGCGAGGTTGTGGATGAGGTTGGCCCCGATGAACCCCGCCCCGCCGGTGATGAGGATGTTGCGCACGGTCCGCTCAGTCATGGCGCCCCTCCAGGACGATTTCCTGAAGGTACTGTCCGTAGTCCGACGCCGACATCTGCTCGGCGGCCTCCCGCAGGGCGTCCAGGGTGATCCATCCCTGATGGAAGGCGATCTCCTCGAGACAGGCGATCTTGTAGCCCTGGCGCTGCTCCACGGTGCGGACGAAGGCGCCTGCGTCGTGGAGCCCCTCGGGCGTGCCCGTATCCAGCCAGGCGAACCCGCGCCCCAGGAGTTTCACCGCCAGGGTCCCCCGACGCAGGTACTCGCGGTTGACGTCGGTGATCTCCAGCTCGCCCCGTGCCGAAGGGACGACGCCCCTTGCCACCGCGGCGGCCTGGGCGTCGTAGAAATACAGTCCGGTCACTGCCCAGGGAGAACGGGGGTGTTCCGGTTTCTCCTCAAGGGAGAGAGGCTCCTCGTGCGGTCCCAGCTCCACGACCCCGAAGCGCTCGGGCTCACGGACCCGGTACGCGAAGATCACCGCTCCCTCCCGGAGAGCCGCTGCCTCCCGCAGGAGGGGCGTGAACCCCTGACCATAGAAAAAGTTGTCGCCGAGCACCAGGCAGACAGGCTCCGAGCCAAGAAAGGGCTCTCCGATGATGAGGGCCTGGGCCACGCCGTCAGGGGAGGCCTGGGCTGCGTAATCGAGAGCCAGCCCCCATTGCGCGCCGTCACCGAGGGCCCGCCGGTAGAAAGGGATCTCCTCGGGCCCTGTGATGATCAGGATCTCCCGGATACCCGCGAGCATGAGCACACTCAGGGAATAATAGATCATGGGTTTGTCGTAGATGGGCAGGAGCTGTTTGGACAGCCCCCCCGTCGCGGGGTGGAGGCGGGAGCCGCTCCCGCCCGCGAGGATGATTCCCTTCATGTGCACCTCATGGGGCAGTTCACCAAAATTTCCTGCGGGGAAGTCCCGGCGAACCACTGTCGTCACGGCTTGTTTATACTCCGTCCACTTCTCCCTGGCCACGAAAAAGGGCATCGTTACCGTCAGGTGACGAGTGTAACCAGCCCTCTGCCCAATATACAGACTTGACGCATTGCGTGAACCATGGGAAGCTCCTCGTGGCCCCGATGTGTCCAAGACCAGACCCTGCTCCTTTTCACCCTGGGGAGTTCCCCGTTGCGCGACATCGCCCCACGCTCCGCCATGCCACAGCGAACCACACCAGACAGCGCAGGGAAACCCGCCTCCCCTACCTGGGCTGTCCCCATATGGGTCAAAGCCGCCGTGAGCCTGGTCCTCCTGTCGGTACTCCTTGTTCGCAGCGACCGTTCGGGGATGGCCCGCGCTCTAGGCGCCATCGACCTTCCGCTCTTCTTCGTGGCGCTGGCCCTCGGGTTCGGGCGATACCTGATCATCTCCCTGCGCTGGGCGGCGCTCCTGAGCGCCAAGGGACGCCACCCCGGTCTGCCCACCCTGCTGCGCGCCTATGTCGTGAGCGGATTCTACAACCTCCTCCTCCCGACCGTCCTCGGCGGCGATGTTGTCAGAGCCCTCATGGTCGCCCCCACAGCGGGCGGCCGGAGCGAAGCCGCCTCTTCCGTGGTCCTCGAGCGGCTCCTGGGGTTTCTCTCCCTGGCCCTCATCGCCTTCGTAGCCCTGGCCCACAGCGCCACCCTCCCAGCCGCGGAGTCCTTGCGAATCCCCGTC
>QKIM01000518.1 GCA_003249585.1 Deltaproteobacteria bacterium | reverse complement strand
GCCTACGACTGGGGACTGGCCGACTTTCTTGTCCCCGATGATCAGTTGCTCTCCTTCTGTGAGGAGTTGGCCCGCTACATCTCCAAGGGCGGCCACGAGGCCATACGGGCCACCAAGGCATGCATCAATGAGCTCTACCTCAAAGATTTCACAAGTAATCTCGAACTCCAGGAATATGCTGACGCGTCCCGCCGCGAGGAGAACCGGGAGCGACTCCGGCGCTTTCTGAGCGCCCGCCCCAAAAACCCCAGGAACGATTGATCAGGAGTATTCTTTTCGCAGCCTCACAGCCCGAGCGGCTGCGGCTTCAATCCGTGGGTCGACAGAGCACGAGAGCTCCGCGAGGATTTTTTCCACCCGGGGATCGGCACGCGCGATGAGTGAATAGGCGTAGCCGGCCAGGAGGCGGGACCGTCCAAGTCGCGCGATCGTGGTCTCGCCGAAGGTCGCCCTGAAGGAGAGCCCGGCAAGCGCGTAGTAGCGGTCCGGGGGCAGGGGGTCAGAGAATTCCGGCGGAGCCGGATGATGGTGTGGGCAGACGCGGACACACTCCTCGCAGCCGAAGAGCCGCCCGTCGAGGGCGCGCGCGACATCATCAGGAGGCGGCTGAGCAGGTTCCGTGGTAAAGGCGGAGAGGCACCGCCGGGTGTCCAAAAAGCCATCACCCGAGAGGGCCTCCACCGGACAGGCATCGACACAGGCCCTGCAGGAACCGCACCCATCCACCTCGGGCGATGGGGAGACCGGCAGGGCCAGGGTTGTCACAATCTCCCCGAGCACCACGGCGGGCCCGACTCCGGGGACGATGAGGTTGCCGCTGCGACCAGGGAATCCGACTCCCGCACGTTGTGCGATGTACCGCTCTGGCAACGGCGCGCTGTCCACGACCACCCGGTAGCTTTCAGGCGGAAAGACCTGACGTGCCACCTGTGTGAGCAGCGCCCCGATCCTCCTGTGATAATCCACTCCCCAGGCAAACCCTGCCACCGCCGGCGTGCCAGCCGTTCCCCAGTCGGCCAGACGGTAGGGAAAAGCCGCAGAGATCACCGAGCGGGCGCTCGGGAGCACATTGCCTGCCGACTCTTTCAAGGGGAGATGACGGCCCAGATACCCACCACGATCGCCCATCCCCCGCGAGAACCACTCCTCATATCGGGCTCCCACCGGGTAGGGACCGGCATCGGTGACCCCGGTAGCGACGGCACCACTTTCGGCAAGGAGTTCGAAGAGTCTGAAGAGGAGATTTTCCACGGAGCACCCATGATCCGGATGCGGGAGAAGGCATCCCGCCGTGGAACCCTACGCCCTCCCCTGGTCAAATGCAAGCTGAGGACGGACCACGGCGGCCCTACATTTCACCCTGGATGGCCGCGTCCAGAGCGGCCATGAGATCTCGTGCGAGGTCCCGCACCGAACCGGGACGTCGCTCCGGCTGCTTCTCGAGACACCGCATCACCACGTCCTCCAGGGCGCCGGAGACAGGGACCAGCTGCGAGAGTGGGCAGGGGAGCTGTGCCATGTGCATGGTCAGCACGGCCAGCATCGCCGTGGAGTCGAAGGGGGCAACCCCTGCGAACGCTTCATAGAGGATGACCCCCAGAGAGTAGATGTCGCTGGCCGGACCGATGGTCTTCCCCGCACATTGCTCGGGGCTCATATAGACCGGGGTTCCCAGCGGCACTCCCGCGCGCGTGTGGCGAACCCCCATGTCTCCACGCGTAAACTTGGCAATCCCGAAGTCCAGGAGCTTGACGACGAGGCTGCCATCGGGGCGATGAGCCAGGAAGATGTTGTCCGGCTTCAGATCCCGATGCACGATCCCCTTCTCATGTGCCAAAGCGAGCACTTCCAGAATCTGGTGGAAATAACTGCGGATCTCTCCAAGCGTCAGCGTGCCGGTGACCGACAGGTAGTCCGCCAGATTCAATCCGTCGAGTCGCTCCATTACCATGTAGAGGGTGCCGTCGGGAAGTCGCCCCATGGCGAAAATGTCGACGATCCCCGGATGCCCAATGGCATTGACCGCGCGTGCCTCGGCGATGAACCGGTCCGAGGCTTCCACGAGGCACCCCGGAGGGGCATCGATGACCTTGATGGCAACCCTCTTGCCGATAAGCGGATGGACCCCTGAATAGACCGTGCTCATCCCGCCCTTTCCGATTAGCCCGGTGACCTCGTAGGCGCCGATGGTACGCCCGATGAGGTCGCGGTCCCCGGGGGACAGCTCGTCGGGATCAGGGTCATTGGGGGTGAAGTCGATGAGAGCCCGGGCCCGGACCACATCGCGCCCTGTTCGCGTGAGCAGCCGGACCCACTGTTCCTGCTCGTCGCTCAAGGGCTTTCCATATCGTATTCGCTGATCAGTACCGAGAATCTCCAGCCACTTGACCCAGTCTTCTCTGCGCTGCAGGACATCATCCGTGGGATCGAAAATCTCCAGGTCCGATGCGACCTCCATGGGCTTCGCGCGCGGAACCGGGGATGGTTCGCTGGGCCAGTTCGAGTCAAAGGCGTCATCCCAGAGCCCCTCCGGGGTCGGCTCCTCCAGCATCCCGGCCATGGAGAAGGGGCGCTCGAAGAAATCGCGCACAATGGACGGGATCTCCTCATCCATGTCTGGCTCACTCTGAGGCTCCGGGGAACCGACAAACAGGGGAACAGACGGAAGGGAGCCCAGAACATCCCCCGTGCCCGAGTCCTCCTCATTCCCTGAAGGGAGGGGCCGTCGCCTCGGGGGATCCGTACTGTGGATCCCGACCATCGGGGGTCTGTGGCCGGACCGCACCACCTTGTCGTGAACACTGCCCGTGTCACGGTGTTCTGCCGGATCTTCGCCCTCCGCGAAGGCGGCACGGAAGAACCGATCGCGGGTGAATTCGAACTGCCGTCCGATGCGTTCGATGCGCCCCTCGGTGTCGTCGGAAGCCGGAAGATCACGGATGAGCTTCATGGACTGATGACCGAGGCGGCGAAAATCCGGATTGCGGGGGTAGAGCTTCTTGACCCTGCGGCACACATGGTAGGCACACCAGGGGTCTCCCAGCCTCAGATACTCGTTGATCACCTGCGTGTACCCCTCGACAGCCCGACTGTCGGAACGCAGGAGATAGTAGGTCGAAGCCAGGTTGAGCCTGAGCAGCACACATGGATCGGATCGAGAAATGGCACGGGTCAGCGCGGCGGCGTGCTGCCTGAGCTCCATCTCCGTCGGGATATTTTTTCCAAAAACATCTGGCATTTTCACTACTTCTTCAGACTATGTCTCGACTTGGCACCACCCGGGCGTTCCCTTTCGTTGGCTCTTTCGCATCTTTTCCCTTCATTATCACCCCCACAAAAAAAAACAACCCGGTTTTCTATTCAAAGGACACTTTCTGACTCTCGTGTTTCTCCACAGAGAATTTATTTTGGAAAGATGGAGCGCGAAGCGCCCGTATGACCCCCCAGGTTTTCATAACAGGAGGTACACCATGAAGAACCACATCCGAACCATCCTCTGTGCGCTGTCTGCACTCACCGTCCTGACCTTCGCCGGCCCCGCCGCCGCCAAAGACGAGGTCACCCAGGACATCATCCTGGAGGGAGAGACCCTCGAGGGGGTCCTTGGAAGTCCGGGAGGCGATTTCCTGAGGGGTGACCGGATCACCGTCCACCACTCCCTCATCACCTTCCGCGACGACTTCATCCCCGAGATGGTCATCACCCTCGACGACTTCTAGTCTCTGCCCCGTGCAATCCCGGGGGCCTCGCTGCGCAGCCCGAGCATGCGGAAAAAATTGTGGGATCCCGTGGACGGTATTATGCTGTGACGTCGGGAGCCGAGGCTCCCTGGAAAGGACGCACAGCTCATGGCGAAGAAAACAGCCAAGGACAAGCTCGTCGTCGCCATCGCCGGCGGCGGCACGGGCGGCCACCTGTACCCAGGTCTCGCACTGGCCGAGGCCTTCCTGGAACAGGGCGATCAGGTACATTTCGTGGGCGCAAGGGCGGGCATCGAGGCCCGGGTGATCCCACGGGAGGGGCTGCCCCTCCACTTCATCCCCGTACGTGGGATCAAGCGCATGGGCCCGCTGACGCGGGTCCTCGGCCTCATGATCCTGCCCGCCGCCTTCATTAAATGTATCTACCTGCTTTTGAAGATCCGGCCGGACCTGGTCGTGGGCGTGGGGGGCTACGCTTCAGGGCCTTTCGTCATGACCGCCGCCCTCTTCGGCTACCGGACGGCCATCCTCGAGCAGAACACCATCCCCGGCGTCACCAACCGCATGCTCGGAAAATCGGTGAAGAAGATCTACCTCTCCTTCGACGAGGCGGGAAAGCATTTCCCCAGCCACAAGCTCGTCTCCGCCGGGAACCCCGTGCGCCGGGGCATACGGGACAGCATCATCGAGGCCCAAACCACGCCCCGGGAGGGAGGGAGGAACCTCCTGGTCTTCGGCGGCAGCCAGGGGGCACACACCATCAACGTCACCATGGCTGCGGCGGCGCCCCATCTGGCCGACGCGGGGGTCACCATCCGCCATCAGACGGGCCCCAAGGACACCGAGGAGGTGCGAGAGGCCTACGCAAAGGCCGGCATCGAGGCCGAGGTGTCCGAGTACATCTACGACATGGCCACGGCCTACCGGTGGGCGGACATCATCGTGTGCCGTGCGGGAGCGACGACCATCGCCGAGCTCACCATCGCCGAGCGGCCGGCCATCCTCATTCCCTTCCCCTACGCCACGGACAACCACCAGGAGGAGAACGCCCGCTCCCTGGAGCGCGACGGCGCGGGCATCTGCATCGCGGAACGCGACCTCACCCCCGAAGGTCTGGCGGAACAGATCGTCGCCGTCCTGTCCGCTCCCGACACCATGGCGCGCATGGGAGAACAGATGCGGAGTCGGGCAAGGCCGAGGGCCGCGGAGGAGATCCGCGAGAACCTCAAGGGGCTGCTCGGCGGTGCTGGCGCGGTCCAACAGGAGAAAGCCCATGGATAAAGGCAGGCTCTTTCGTGAACGGGTCAAACGCATCCACTTCATCGGCGTCGGCGGCATCGGCATGAGCGGCATCGCCGAGATCCTCCTGGATCACGGGTACAGCGTCTCAGGCTCTGATCTTCGGAGCAACGACAATACGGAACGGCTGAAGGCCAAGGGCGCCGAAATACGCATCGGCCACGCTCCCGAGAACATCGTCGGGGCCGACGTCGTGGTCATATCCTCCGCCGTTCGGCCGGAGAATCCGGAGATCGTCAACGCACGCAGCCTGGATATCCCCGTCATTCCCCGAGCGGAGATGCTGGCGGAGCTCATGCGCGTGGCCGACGGCGTCGCCGTCGCGGGCACCCACGGGAAGACCACGACCACGAGCCTCATGGCCACGGTCCTCACGGCGGGGGACCTCGACCCCACCGTGGTCATCGGGGGCAAGCTCAACGCCATCGGGACCAACGCGAAAAAAGGCGCGGGAAACCTCATGCTCGTCGAGGCCGACGAGAGCGACCGGAGCTTCCTCTTCCTGCGGCCCATGGTCACCTGTGTCACCAACATCGACGCCGAGCACATGAGCTCCTACCGGGATCTGGAGGATCTCAAGGACTCCTTCGCCCAGTTCATGTCCTCGGTGCCCTTCTATGGCTTCAACCTCGTGTGCGCGGACAACCTCCTGCTCATGGAGGTGGCCGAGAAGGTTCACCGGCGCATCATCACCTACGGTCTGGGGAAAAACAGCCACTACCGGGCCGTGGAGGTAAATCTCGACGGCGAGATCAGTTCCTAAGAGGTGGAGGTCCACGGCAAACGCCTGGGACGGGTCTCCATCC
>QKIM01000248.1 GCA_003249585.1 Deltaproteobacteria bacterium | reverse complement strand
GATCTGTCTGGCAGTCGGGATCGTCGCAGTCGGTGTAGCCATCGCCGTCGTTGTCGGCGCCGTCGGCGCAGTCGGTCTCTGAGCCGGTCAGGCAGGCCGGATCTGTCTGGCAGACGGGGTCGTCGCAGTCTGTGAAACCGTTGTTGTCGTTATCGATGCCATCCGAGCAGTCGGATTCGGTGCTGGAGATGCAGGCGCCGATGTCGACATCACAGGTGGTTGAGGTGGCGGTACAGTCCTCCAATGTTTCCCAAAATGCACAGCCATCGGTGGGGACATTGCATTTCAACAGGATGTTCGCCTCGCAGGTGAACGTGTTGGCGGTGGTGCATTCGTCGGTGCAGGGCGCGACGCAGGTGGGGACCCCGGACGAAGCATCGCAGATCTTGCCGGTGTCAGCACAGTTTATACTTTGTTGCCATTCCTCGCACCCGATGGTGGAAAGGCCACAGATCATCAGGACGTCATTCGAACACATGGTTTCATTTTGTTGGCAGACCTCGGCGCAGCAGTCCGGGGAGGTGCCGCAGTCGGGGTCTTCGCAGTCGATGAGGCCATCGGAGTCGTTGTCGACGTTGTCTGAGCAGTTGGTCTCCACCTGGTCGAAGCAGTCGGATTCATCGATATCGGCATCACCGTCGTCGTCGATGCCGTTGTTGCAGATCTCGACCAGGGGGCACAGTCCGATGCCGAAACAATCGGGGTCGTCGCAGTCGATGTATCCATCGCCATCGTCGTCCACACCGCCATTGCACGCCTCGACACCCGGACACATCGAGCTGCAGTCTGCGTCGAAGCAGTCAACAAAGCCGTCGTTGTCGTTGTCGAAACCGTCGGTGCAGTCTTCCGTGAGGACAGGGCAGCCGTCTCTTCCGAAGCAGTCGGGATCGGTACAGTCGGTGAAACCGTCACCGTCGTTGTCTTCATCGTCCGTGCAGTTGGTCTCCTCGTCTGCGCAGCTGTCCACACCGAAGCAGTCGGCGTCGTCGCAGTCGGTGTCGCCGTCCCCGTCGTTGTCGACGCCATCGTTGCAGCTGGTCTCGGGGAGGCAGGCGGCATCTTCGGTGCAGTCTTCATCATCGCAGTCAGTGTCGCCGTCACCGTCGTTGTCGACATTGTCGGTGCAGTCGGTCTCGTGGTCGGGGAGGCAGGCGGTATGGGTGGCGCATTCCGAGTCGTCGCAGTCGGTGTCGCCGTCGCTGTCGTCGTCGACGCCGTTGTCGCAGATCTCTCCACCGATGCAGCCCGTGGTGTCGTATTCGCAGTTGGCCGCGCATGCCAGCGTGCCGCCGCCGACGTATCCGAGAGAGATACAGGTCTTGCCGCCCATGGCTTCACCGTCGCAGGCCTCATAGCTTGGCTGGAGCGCTCCATCGCCGCAATATCCGTACTGTTCGCAGTTCGTCTCCATGATGACGCAGTCCGAACAGGTGAGCTGCCCCCCGTAGTATCCGCGTGTGAAGCATGACTCACCCCCGAAGCCTTCGCCATCGCACTCTTCGCCTGGATCGATCATGCCATCTCCGCATCGTTCGACTGTGCCCGCTTCGTCACAGGCCGCAAGGGCCTGGGTCAGTGTGAGGAGGAATGCGAGAAAGAGATATCTGGTCTTCATGAGATTATCCTGTCTGCGGGGTGCAGTGTGGTGGCAGGCCCGGTCCTGATGACACGTCCGGCGTATTTTGGTAATGTTCGCATGAGTATAGCGCATCCTTGGGAACTGTCAATTCCCGCGTTGTCCTCTTTGGGTTGTACCTGTCCTGGTCCTCGGGTAGAGTCTCCAGGCGCTTTGTGCGGGAGGAGTGATGAGCTGGCTGTTGATCACGGGAATCGCCTTCGGGCTGGCCATGGACGCCACGGCGGTGTCCATCGCGGCAGGAATATACATCCACAAGGTGACCCGGCGTCACATCTTGCGCATGGCCTTCCACTTCGGCCTCTTTCAGGCGGTCATGCCCGTCATCGGCTGGTTCGCGGGGACACGCTTCGCGTCCAGCATCGCGTCCTGGGATCACTGGGTGGCCTTCGGGGTCCTTGTTGTCATCGGCGGCAAGATGATCTGGGAGTGTTTTGAGGAGAAGGACGCAGAGCTGCGCAGCGATCCCAGCCGCGGGCTTTTGCTTGTCTCCCTCTCCATCGCTACCAGTATCGATGCTCTGGCCGTGGGCGTGAGCTTCGCCATGCTGGGGACGGGGATCCTTATCCCCGCCCTGGTCATCGGCGTCATCACGGGGATTCTCTCGGCGCTGGGGGTGATGTTCGGGGACAGGATCGGCAGCCGGTGGGAGCGGGTCGCCACCTTCATCGGCGGGATCGTGCTCATCGGGATAGGGATCAAGGTGCTCGTGGAGCACACGCTGCTGGCGTGAGGAGGTGTCAGGAGGGGTCGGCCATGCGGCCGATGAAGAGGATGGTCCCTGTGACCTTGTCGCGGATGAGGAAGATGAAGGGGTGGTCGAGGCTCACGATGTTGGCGGGGACGCTGGTCTCGCCCACGACGACGGCCGTGGCCGCGGCGGCTTCGGTGCCGTCCTCGTTGACAGCCACGAAGGCCTTGTGCAGGATGTCGGTGATCACCAGGCTGCGGTCGCCGTTGAGCCCTGAGAAGTCAGCCTCCATGGGGTCGAAGGGGATCTCCATTCCCAGGTCCATGAACAGCTGCTTGAGAGGGATGCGGTGTTCGAATTCGAACTTGGGCATGGAGAAGAGCATGTCGGTCGGGGTGAGACCGGCGATGATGTCAGCGAGGGTCTGGGCGTCCAGGGTGGCCTCGAAGGTGCCCATGGTGCCGGCGTCGGGCATCAGGACGATCATGGAGGTGTCGTCCCCTTTGTAGGGCAGCTCGATTGCCTCGTAGCCGGTCCCGGCTGTGTAGTTGAACCCGGCCTCGATGTGCATGAAGTCCACGGTCGCGTCCGTGCCGTCGTCCTTGTGGAAGACAGCCGGCGAGGTCATGTCCCGGGAGAACATCTCGACCCACTCGCCCCAGAAATAGATGGCGTTGGTGAGGACCAGGCGCGTGTCCGAGCCGATGCTCCCCTCGGGGAGGAGGTCTTTGATGCGGTCCTCGGTCTTCTCCTCGACCCACTCGTTGATGGTGGTGCGGGAGCCCTCGGGATCGGCGGCGAAGTCCAGGAGGTTGAGCCCTGAGCCGTAGTTGAGGGCGATGGTGTCCAGGAAGTCCTGTTCGAAGTGGTAGCCGGTCTGCCCCCAGATGGCGTTGGCGATGTTGAGGCGGAACTGGGAGGCGTCCCCGGTTCCCCGGGTGGCGAGGTCCGCGTCCAGGGCGTTGAAGGCTGCGTGGAGAGCGGGTTCGGGGAGGGTGTAATGCAACACGTCGGCCATCTCGGTTTCCGTGGTGCCTTCGGCGCCGGCGTAGGTCATGGCCAGGGCCAGGGAGATGGAGAAGGGGGAATAGAAGAAGTTGCCCTCCTCGAGGTCCGAGACGGCTCCGTAGAGCTCCAGGGCGAATTCCGTGTTGCCCTGCACCAGGGTGTCCATGTCCCCCAGGGAGACCGACGGGTTTGCCTCCCTGGTGAGGGAGGATTTCGCCTCATCGAAGGCGTGGTCGACACCCCCGGGTTCGTCTTTGGAGCAGGAGATGGAGGAAAAGAGGAAGGGGATGATAAGAAATAGGGAAAAGAGATGACGCATGGCAAAGACCTCCGGGGCACACGTGGGTGATTGTGCGTTAGTATAGATATTGTCTACCTCGCGGGTGGGAAAATGCAACCCCTCTTTTTGCAAAAGTATGAAAAAATCCTCAGGGCGCCTCCCGAGCGGGTGGAGAGTCGGTGTGCCGGTGGGTCTGGCGACCCACGGAGCGTGCGAGGAGGGCAGCGTCACCCAGGAAATAGAAACGCCGTTTGGCCCGGGTCATGGCGGTGTAGAGCAGCGCTCTGGTCAGGATCGGGTGATCTCCCGGGGGCGGCACGAGGGCCACGGTGTCGTACTCGGAGCCCTGGCTCTTGTGTACCGTGATGCTGTAGGCCAGGGCCAGGTGGCCGGACAGCGACCCCAGGGAGATGGGGACGACCTCCTCCCCCTTTCGGAAGAGGACGGCCCGCGTTCGTTCGCCCCGCTCGACGATGGTGCAGACGATGCCCACATCTCCGTTGAAGAGCTGGAGGTGGTACTGATTGCTCAGGACGATGACGGGCTCCCCCGGGAGGGGCTCATTGTCGGGTCTGGCCCGGTGGGAAGGGTGTCGGCGGTGGAACCAGGTGTTGATCTCCGTGGTCCCGCGATCGAGTTCGTTGGTGGCGCACACCAGGGCACTCGTCTCCAGACAGGCAAAGGCGCGGGCGAGGAGCTCCCGGTGGGCCGCAAACCCGTCGGCGGGATCCAGGGTCGTGTCTCCCAGGAGATCCCACAGGTGGGGGAGACTGTCCGCCTCGGCTGCCCACTGTTCCAAAAAGGCGGTGAGGCTGTCCGGGGATTCCACTTCTATGTGGAAGACGCCGCCGGCCTCGGGATCCACCCGATCAGCCGGGGTTATATGGCTGGTGACCAGGGAGAAGGCGTCACCGTCGCGGACGCAGGCGGCCGCGGCGGTGATGCGCTGATCAGAGCGGTGGTTGGTTTGCAGAACGGTGACGTTGCGGGCCGGTGGCGCCACCAGGTCGCGCAGCACGGCGCCGCCGCCCACCGGAGGCAGCTGGTGGGGATCCCCCGTGAGCACCAGGGCGGTGCCTTCCCCCAGCGCCGCCAGCAGGCTGGCCATGAGGGGGAGCTCCACCATGGATGCCTCGTCCACGATGATGAGGTCCATGGAGAGGGGGTTGTCACGGCTGCGGCCAAAGGCATTCCGCCGATGGCTATACTCCAGGAGCCGGTGGAGGGTGAAGGGGACCACCTGCCTGGCCAGGCACCTGTCTTCGTCCGAGGGGTGGGCCGGCAGCGCGCCGAGCACCGACTGGCACATACGGTAGGCCGCCTTGCCCGTTGGGGCAGCCATGGCGAACCGGAAGCCGTCTCCAGTGAGCCTCAGCCGTGCTCTCAGGATCCCGAGGATGACGCTGGTCTTGCCCGTCCCGGGCCCCCCGGTGACGATGGTCAGGCGCTGCCGGGCCGCCTGCTCCACCGCCGCCTGCTGTGCGGGATCCAGGGTGCGTCTTCGTCCTCCCGAGGTCATCATGGACAGCTCGTTTGGCGTGAGGGTCACGTCAGGTCGCAGGGGAGCCTTGAGCAGCGACTCCAGATCCTGCTCCATCGTCCGCTCCTGGGAGAGGATCCTCAGCACACCGAGGAACCCGTCACAAAGATAGAAGGGCGCGGTTTCCGTGGCCAGGAGCTCCTGGGAGGGGATGCCGTCACCGGCCGTCACGAGCCCCCTGAGCGCCCCCTGGGCGAGGAGCTCCACGAAGCGGTCCGTGACCTCCCGGGGGGGCATGGGCAGTACACCGGGAGGGATATGGTCCATCAGGGCCTCGATGGAGTCGGGACCCCTGAGCGGGACTCGGGTGGAGCCGCGCTCCATGATCAGGTGGGTGCACAGCAGCACCAGGTGGATCAGGCGCCGGTCATCCGCGTGGAGTGAGAGCGGGCGGACCAGTTCCCAGTAGAACCCCATGAGGCCCAGGGGCAGGTCGAACCCCACGAGCTCGGAGGATCTCAGGTGTGCGAACCAGGAGAAGACGTTGGCGTTGCCCGGTGGCAGCCAGTTGCCGCTGAGCGCACCGCAGTACTCCCTGGGGGGCTGGGGAGAGGGCGTCATGGAGACAGTATTACCTGTCGCGGCCTGTCCTGACAAGGGACCATCGCATGGAGCGGCCCGGGGCCGATTTCCCTGGTGGGCAAGCGGCCGGGAGTGTGGT
>QKIM01000597.1 GCA_003249585.1 Deltaproteobacteria bacterium | reverse complement strand
GAAGTCGTAGCCGTCACGGCGGATGACCACGTCAAGCGGCAGGGTGATGCGCCCCTTGCGCTCTTCGAGGATCAACTCCACGCGGGCGAACATGCCCACCTTGAGGGGGGTCTTTATGACGCGCTGGGTGCCGGCGATGGTGGCCTTGAACTCATGGTTGGGGACCTTGATGCTCACCTTGAGGGTCTTGGTCACGGGGTCGAGGATCTCGCCGATCTGGTCGATCTCGCCATGGAAGACCGTGTTGTAGGCGTCCACGCGGATCTTGGCTTTGAGGCCCTTCTTCAAGAAGAGGATGTGCTTCTCCAGCACGTGGATGTCCACCTTCATGGTGTCCAGCTGGGCGATGACCACCAGCGGGGAGGTCTTCATGGCCTGGGCGGAGGTCATAAGGTCGCCCTTCTCCACGGCCTTCATGATGATGGTGCCGTCGATGGGGGCCTTGATGGTGGCGTCGGACCAGGTGGTGGAGGCGAGGCCCGTCGCGGCCTTGGCCATGTTCACCTGCTGTTTCGCGGCCCTGAGCCCGATCTCCACCTTCTCGAAGTCGCTCTTGGGGATGGCCTTCTCGTCATAGAGCTTCTTCATGCGGGTGTAGTTGGTGGTCATGTTCTCGACGTTGAGTCGTGCCTGGGCCAGGGCGGCGCGGGCCTGCTGATACCCCAGCGCCATCTTCCACGCCTCCAGGCGGGCCAGGACGTCCCCGGCCTTGACGAAGTCGCCTTCCTTGATCTTGAGGCTCTCGATGATCCCGGGGACCAGGGAGAAGACCGTGGCCTGGGTCTTGGCCACCAGGGTGCCCGAGGCCGTGATGGAGCGGTCGATGTCCCCCTTCTTGACTGTGCTGGCCCCCACGATGAGGCGCCGGTCGATGGAGGAGAGGGCCTTGTGCTTCTTGAGCTCCTCTTTCTTCTTGTCGATCCCCTTCTGGACGTTCCCGTAGACCATGTACCCGAGGCCGCCCAGGACGGTGATGGAGATGATGATGCTGACGATGCGCTTTACCATGGCGAGGAGCTCCTTTTCAGCGACTGGACGCCCATGGCCTGCATGAGTGAGGCCACGCTCTTGTAGTATTCATAAATGGTGTTGGTGAGGGAGGTCTGGGCACCGTCGTAGCGCGTCTGCGCGTCGAGCAGGGAGACCGCGGTCTTGAGCTGGGCGCCGAAGCTCAGTTCTTCGAGCCTGAGGGCCTCGGCCGCCTCCTTGAGCGCGATGCGGGCGATGGCGATCTTGCTCCAGGCGGTCTTGACGTCCAGCAGGTGTTTCTTCACGTTGAGGCGAAGCCCCAGCCGGGCCTGCTTGACGGCGGCATCCAGCTGTTTGATCTTGCTGAGGATCATGTCGGCTTCCAGGTGTTTCTTGTTCCACTCCCAGGTCCAGGACACGTTGATGCCCACGAACCAGGAGTTCTTGGGCTGCATGGAGCCCATGCCCTCGTTGTGCTGGTACTGGGCGATGATGTTGGCGGAGGGCAGGAGCATGATGCGGCTGGCCTTGTGGGAGAGCTGGATCATCTCCTTTTGCTTCTGCAGTTGCAAAAGTTCGGGGCGATTCTTCTCCATGATGGAGATGGCTTCCTTCTCGGTCAGATCGAGGGGCACCTTGGGCTCGGGGAAGCGCTGGGTGAGGTTATAGACCCGCTTGCCCGTCTCCCCCATCTGCATCTTGAGCATGGCCATGGCCAGGGCCTGTCCCGACTCGGCCTGGAGCCGGCTCTGGATGGCGTTGCCCAAGGCCGAGTTGAGCTTGAGCACCTCGGACTTGCCCAGGACCTCGGCCCGATAGAAGGCCTGGGCCCGCTTGAGGTGGGAGCGCAGGAGCTTCTCGGACTTCTTGGTGATGGCGACGTATTCGGCGGCCTGGAGCACCTGGATGTAAGCCAGGATGGTCTTGAACCGGGCGTCGTGGGCGCTGAGTTTCTGCTCCAGCTCGGCCACCTTGATGTCCAGCTTGCGGGCCTTGATCATCTGCAGGATGGCGAAGGCGCCGGTGATGGGCTGGGCCACCTGGACGGTGTACTGCTGGGTGTACTGGTCACGGATGTTCCCCAGGTCGAAGGAGCCGAAGAGCTCTCCGAGGAAGGTGAGGCAGCCGATGGGGCAGTCCGCCGGCGGGACGATGTCGCTCGTGGAGCCCAGGGAGAAGGCCAGGGCCGAGTCCCACCGCATGACGTTGGCCGTGAAGGTGAACTTGGGCAGGATGTTGCGCTTCTCGGCCTCCAGCCGCATCTGGGACTCCTCCAGCTTGACGCTGGAGACTACCAGGGAGGGGTTTTTCTTCAGGGCCTTGCCTACGGCGGCGTTCAGGGAGAGGTCGACGGCCTCCTGAGTGCGCACCGGAGTTGCGGTCGGGTAGGTCTGTCCGGGCTCGGTTTTTCCCGTGGTTGCCGGTTTGGCGGGGGCCGGTTTCGCAGGAGCTGCGGCCGGTTTTGCCGCCACAGGCTTTGCCGCCACAGGCTTGGCTGGCGCCTTGGTCCCGGTGGGCTTCGGTGGCGCGGCGACGGCCTGCGTGGAGAAGGCCATGACCGCGAGGGCGAGCCAGAGATAGAGGTTATTCATGGGTGGATACCCCCCTTCGGATGAGGTTCTTGAGCTGAGTGGTCAGCCGGGCCTGGGAGACGCGGATGGCGTCGCTGAGCCCTTCGTGAAGGTAGTTGGCGTTGATGCTGTTGATGATGATGTGCAAGAGGTTGGCCAGGGCGACGGGGTCGTCGATGGTGATGGCGCCCCGGGCCTGTTCCTCCTCGATGAGCTTCATATAGCAGGTGATGACCACCTCGTCGTAGTGGGTCTTTCGCCGGATCAGCACGGGGGCGACGGAGAAGAGGTCCTCCACCAGCGTGTGGGTGGCCGTGAAGTAGGACTCGACGATGGAGGTGTGCAGCTCGATAACGGCGTCCAGCTTCTCCACAAAGGAGATCTCCCGGGAGAAGACGTCCCGGACGCCCTCCACGTAATGGTTGAAGATCCCGTCGGCGATCTCGGTGAGGAGGGTGTCCTTGGAGTCGAAATAGTGGTAGAGCGCGGTCTTGGTGAGCCCCACCTCCTTGCCGATGTCCTCCAGGGTGGTCTTCGTGTACCCGTAGGCGAGGAACTTCTTGAGCGCCGTCTCCAGGATGAGCTGTTTCTTCTGCTGCGACTTCCGTGTTGCCATGTCGACTCCGGGGCGGTGTCCCGCCCGGTTCACGGCGGCGTGGGTTCCGCCGTGGGGGCCATGTAACACAGGGTAGCAGTCATGGGAACGAAAAATTGAACGAATCGGTCAATTGTTGGTTTTTTTCGGTGAACGTCGAAAACGGTCTCGCTCCAAACCAGTACAAGCAGGAGAAATGGCGCGACGAGACGGCGGAGCCCGAACTGCGGACTCTTCCCGCGATACTCAGCGAAATTATCGAGTGAGACGGAAACAATCTATAAGGGCTGTGACTCCGGTTTCGGAAATGGGGTGAGCGCCCGGGAGGAGGGGGGACAGGGAATCTCTTGGATGCAAACAGGCCGGAAAAAGCCGTTGACTCGTTCCTGGGAGTGTGTCTATATATTTTCAAGTTCATTCTTGAAGATCACCCCTTGCAGCCAAAGGATAAAACATGAAACTCCCTGCACTCGTCCTC
Source organism: Deltaproteobacteria bacterium (assembly GCA_003249585.1). Lineage (GTDB taxonomy): Bacteria > Myxococcota_A > Polyangia > HGW-17 > HGW-17 > SZUA-580. The sequence goes on along the minus strand of QKIM01000597.1, from coordinate 2,213 downwards.
AGCATCGTAATGGCCTCAGCCACCGCCTGCTCCCTGACCGGCAGCATGATGGGCGGGGGCTCCAGCTCCACTTCCTCGAACTCCACGGCAGGCGGAAGTGCCGGTGGCAACGCCTCCAGTGCCGACTCCGGGGACGCCGGGAGGAACTTCAAAAGCCTGCGCAGAAAGCACGGCGATGCCTTCCGAACCGCGAAACTCATCGCCATCGGCAGGTACGCCGGTGACGATCTCGCCGCCATCGCAACCCAGCTCCAGAGCCTGAGCGCGCTGGACAGTGAGTGTAAAGGGGTGACCGCTCCCCAGAACGCGTCCGTCAAAAATTACGAGAGACGCCCGTTCGCCTGTGAGCTGGTCAATGGTCGTGTGGCGCTGTTCTCCAAATACGTGGTCGCCCAGGCTGACCACGAATTCGCCCAGGCCATGAAAAGCCTGCGCGCTACCGGCAAGGTCGAGGGCGTGCTTTTACGGGTCATGTCGGGCACGGACTCCAAGTTCATGACCCTTGCGAAAGGCATTCGCAAGGGCTTTGGCATCCTCGGCGCGCCAGTGACCGAGGAGGCGCAGCGCATCATCCCTGACCCGGAAGTGGTCAGGAACCTCGTCGCAGTCGCGGCCGGCAAGTGGAACGTGCACGCGTTTCAGCACAACAAGACCGTCGAGGCCGCAATGCGGAAACACCTTCGCAAATACCCCGAGAAGCTCGTGAGCATCTTCATCTACAACGCCAAGGGCGTCGTCGAAAAGAGCCGGAGGCCGCCCTACCCGATCATCAGGAAGACGTGGGAGGGCCAGGTCGTGATGCAGGCCAAGGACCAGACGTTCTGTCGTGTGTACACGATCAAGGCCGATGCGAAATATCAGGGCGGAAGGTACCGGTCCGTCGTCGGTTACGGTCGCAGTGGAAACTGGCGCGCGTCGAAGTGCAGAAAGTAGGCGCTGACCGGAAAACAGCCGGCCGTTGGTGCAGGTCAGCACAGCTCCCGTCGGGGCATTCTCCCCCGGTTAGGCGCCCAGGGATACCGGGTGCCTCAAGAGGCACCCAGCCCGCGGGCAGGTTCGCCGCGGAGTAGACAGAATCGCGTCTTTCACCGAACCTCAAGGGGGATTCACCGCATTCGCATCGGCATCGTCCCCTCCGTGTGACAGTGTGTAGGTGCAGGCACGGGGTTTCTTACGCCCGTCTCTTTGTGGTATACAGGTCTGAGTATTGGTATCGTGCAATGTATATGAAGAGCGTGCTGCTGCATGCCTTGCCCTGGTTGGGCCGCATGCGGGAGTGCCATCCCGTTCTCGTTTGCCGGAGGTTTTCATGAAACGTCTCGTGTCCTCGGTTTGCAGCCTTGCCCTCGCGGGCGGTATGCTGGTGTTTTCCACTTCCTGCAGCACGTCCTCTGAGTCGACCCAGAAGCGTCCCATCGCCGTGGAGTTGGAGAAGGTGAAGAGCATCCCGCTCACCCGGCCCCAGATCGTCATGGGGCTCACCGAGCCCAACGCGGAGTCCAAATTGTCCTTCAAGGTCGCCGGCGTGGTGGAGAAGATCTATGCGGAGGAGGGTGTGCTCCTGAAGAAGGGCAGCCTCCTGGCCACCCTCGACAAGGAGTCCATCGAGCTCAACGTCGCGCTGCAGCGGTCCCGGTACTACGAGGCGGCCGTCACCTACAAGAAGATGCAGAAGGGGTACCGTCCCGAGATCATCCGGCAGCACCAGGCCAACTACAACTCGGCCACGGCCTCCTTCGTGAGAGCCGAGTCCGACTACCTCACCTCCAAAAAGCTGCGGGCAAAGGGGATCATCTCCCAGGCCGACTATGAGCGCTCCGAGTCGGCCTTCAAGGCGGCGAAGGCCTCGAAGACCGGGGCCTACGAGAGCTATCGCATGTACATGAAGGGGTACGAGAAGTCGGATATCCAGAGCGCCGGAGTGCGGACCAATCAGGCCGCCACTCAGGTGAAGATCGCACGGCAGCAGTTGAAGGACGCGGAGCTCCGCATCCCCTTCGACGGGGTGGTTGCCAGAAAGAGCGTCAATATCGGCGAGCTGGTCTCCTCGCCCAAGGTCGTGTTCGACATCATGGATCTGTCCAGGATCAAGATCCGGGTGGGCCTCCCGGAGCGCCTCGTCAAGAAGGTGGATGTGGGGCAGAAGGTGTACGTCTCCCTGAACAGCGACATGGAGCCCGATTTCGCCGGCCTCATCGAGGGCGAGGTGATCA
>QKIM01000333.1 GCA_003249585.1 Deltaproteobacteria bacterium | reverse complement strand
GACGTCGAAGCTGCAGGACACGAAGAGAACGGAGACGAAAAGAAGAACGGAGGGGATACGCATGGCGGACCGGTCCTTTAGTAAAGGTGTACCGGTCAATATACTTTGCGCCCCCGGCCAGATCAAGGTTCAGAAGAAAAAAGCGCTCTGCTTTTCGCGGGTTCTCTCCGCAAACCCCCACGGATCACCAGGGCAATTCCCTATACAGCAATGCGATCGTCGCTCATGGGCATTCAGATAAAGGCAGGGCTCCGGTTTCAAGCACAGGCACCACCTCATCCACCGTCATCGGCGGATCCAGGCACCACACATCCGAGAGTTCAGCCGCCACCAGAGCACGACCTGACGGCATGGGATCCCCCTCGCCGGAGTACATGGTCACCCGGTCGTCAGCCATGGCCAGGAGGGTGGGGATGATGAAGTCACTGCTGTAGGGCGTCCCTTCAAGATCTCGCAGGTAGATCATGAAGTCGTGGAAGGACTCCGGAAAATGCATAAGGATGATGGACTGGGAGGGCCCGGCCAGAACCGTATGGAGGTGGGCCAGCATGAAGGTCCAGACCACCTCGGGGAGGAAGCCGTGGCTCAGGGGTTCCGTCTCCAGATCCAGGGGGTCGGTGTACCGGTACCAGACAGGGGTGATGCGGTCGGGAGCGGCCTCGGCCAGGGCCTGGGAGTTGGCGAAGGGGACCAGGGTGTCGTGCATCTCGTGCCAGATCAGGAAGGGGGTCTCCAGCCGCTCCACCAGATCGTCCAGGGTGAACCCCGAGTAGTCGCTCCCGGGTTCATCCGGAGCGCCGCCCGTGGTCTGGTAGATGCGATCCAGGTAGGGTGCGTAGAAGCCCGCGTACTCGGCCACCCTGGTGGCGTCGGTCACCCGGTCGGGGATGGTCGTCACGTGATCCACCATGGCCTCGAAATCGGACACGGGGAAGAAGGCGAACCCCACGGCGGGCACCGCGGCCGACGGCGCGTAGGCGGCTGCATAGAGAGACTCGAACCCTCCCCAGCTGCCACCGTACACCCCGATTCGAGATGGGTCGACCCTGGGGTGCTCGCCCAGATACCGCAGCGTGCAGGTCATGTCGTCCACGTCGTTTTGGATGCTGTCCCCCGTGTAGAACCGGCCGAAGGCGGCGGCGAAGCCGAACCCGTGATACCGGTGCACGAAGGCCGTGCCCAGCAGATCGTCGATGGTCATGGGGGTGGCGCTCTGGGAGGCGATGGCGTCCACCTCCTCGCCCGTCCAGTCGATGACATCGTAGGGCATGGTACCCATGACCGCGGGGGCCGGATCCGTCTGTCCCGTGGGGAAGGCCGTGAACGCGTAGGTGGCACGCTTCTCCCCGCAGGTGAGCCGGACCAGGGCATAATCCATGTCGAGCCCGCTGGAGGAGCGGGTCCCCTCATCGATCACCTCCACGACCAGGGGCTCACCCGCCGTGTTGTTCGTGTTGTTCACGTTGCCCGTGTTGTTCACGTTGCCCGTGTTGTTCACGTTGTTCGTGTTGTTCACGTTGTTCGTGTTGCTGGTGTTGTTTGAGCTCACATCATCGTCACAGGCGACGAGGAGCGTCAGAGTCAACGCCAGGATCAGGATGATTCTCATATCGTCCTCCACGGGCTGCCGGCATACCAGGGCTGAGCATTCCCTGACTCCATTCGTGGGTATTTTGACATGATTCCAAGGCAGCGGCAACGCGCTGTTGACATATTCGTCCCCAAGGAAACGTCCGAACCCTCCCCTGGCACATCAGGTCCGCATTCACGCACCAGGGAGCCATCGAAGCTCGTTCTCCTCCATGCCGGTCGACTCTCCATGGTCCTCCCGGGCAAAATTGACCGGGAGCCGAGCATTCGGGAGACGTCCCGCCTGAGGCACAGTGAGCAGCACCATTCGAGCGCACGGGCCAAATACCTCATTCCCGTTGATGAGTCTCTCGTCGCCGGAACAGAAGACCAATTCGACCACAAAACCCTGGAGCTCAGGGCAAAAATCCACATCAACCTGTATGATAAAATCCTGATGAACAGGCGCGTCCGGCTGCCATCGCTCAAAACCGAGGCCCACTACATCCTTGGAGAACAGAAGGGCGGAGCCCGCAGCCACACTGTCCTGATCCCCGTCGATTCCCATACCCTGGTACAGTTCTTCGTCTTCGAGCTTCAGCCGTTCTCCACCGAGGAGGTGCTGAAGATGGTTGAGAGCCTGAAGATCGAACGGCCCTGGCGAAAGAGAACCACGACAACGGCAGCGGACGCTAAAAACCGTCCGACAGTCAACCCTCATCGAAAGACATTTCACTGGGGACGACTCTCCATGGAGTTTCCTGGCAGGGCCGTCGGAAAACCACAGACCGAGGAGACACCCTCACAGCGGACAAGCACCCAGGTATGGTCGGACAAGCACGGAGTTTTCAGCGTGAATGTAAGGGAGACTCTCTCACCCAAGACCGCAGACCACTTCGATGACGGACTTCTCAAGCTCCTCGTGCGAAAACAGCTCAGGTCGTACACAAAAATCCTGGAAAACAAGACGGTATCCCTTTCCGGGCTCCCTTTGAAGGCGAGGTACCTGCTCGGTGAAGAAAAAGGCGGCAAACGCAGCCACACCTGTTTTATCATCGTGGATCCCGCCACGATTGTGCAGATCGTCATCCTCGAACGGTCGCCCATCCCGAGCATCGTCGTACGGGGCATGATGCGAACTCTCAGGATCGAGATCGCCTGGGCTAAAAAACATGGCACAAAAAAGGGGCCAACATCGGGCTCGCACTGGAGGACCCTCGGAGCGGGAGAAAGAGCCACCGCTCAGGAGGTTGCTGCGGCTCCCCGGTCGACGAAATCACGCGCATTCAGTGTCGCCAACAGTTGCTATATCGGCGGTACGGAAGAGTGTTACGACACGCCGCACAGCGCCGTCGGGAAGGCCTATTACAGCAACAAGAGGCAGTGCCCCGACACCTTCTCCGAGGGCCCCTGCCCCGGAAAGGGTCGCGTTGGCTTCTGTAGAGTCTCAACCGCACAGCTCGTGTCCTTCTATTCGTCCAAATCCAACGAGATCGCGGAACTCAAGAAGAGATGCGAAGCAATATACATGGGGACCTGGATACCGCTGGGCAAAAAGCGTCCCTGGCCCAAAAACAGATAGCCCCTCGCACAGCTCAAGCGCAAAGTGGTGCTTCTGAAGTTTCCTGGAAGGAACCGGCGAGTCCACGGAAACCCCGTGCTTCGCTCCGGCTTGTGCCTGCCCTGGAGCTCATCGGGGACCCCCATGCGGACAGTGACGACATGTTCGCCCAGGCAGCTGCCTGCCAGGACATGGAAGAGGTGCAGTACCACCCCAAAGAGCGGCGATGGGTTCTGGGCACCCGTCATCCCTCCCCCCTCGGTCGATATATGACGGACCTCATCCTCTGTTCGACGGGATCCATCACCTCGTGATCACAGACCATCTTTCACAAATTCCGTTCACAAGACCACACTGACCCACACCACAACAACAAGCCATCAATCACTCGTATTATCCATCACTTAAAACCTTTGCAGGAAGCGCAGAGACAGCCTCTGTCACCCATTTTTTTCCTCATTCAAACTCCTGACATTTCAATTTCCTGGGCATCACCACCTCCTCCCCTGCATATTCCCCATGGAAATCACCCAAGCCAACGCTATAACATTAAAGGTAAAACATAGACTGTAAGGAGGGACCTTCGCATTACCACGACCCAGTGTTGCGAAACCCGCAACACGCAACATTTTCAGCCTACCCCCGGAAGCACGGCCTTCGACGACCAAACTTTCCCCGGATAGACGACCAGAAAGGAGCCAGCGATGACCAAGCTCACACAGTTGAAAGAGACCTGTATCACCTTGGGGATCACGATTCCCTTCGTTCTTCTGTCGGCGGGAACAACCCTGCCCACACCGCAGCAGGGCGAGAAGGAAAGCAAACTCAAAGCCAATATTCAGACAATGATGAATACTCAGGAGGACAACACCATCACCCAAGACCACATCAACACCCACACCAACAGTGTCAGAAACGGAGTACATACCAACAAACACACGAACACCACCACCTACAGGGAGTTGAGCTAGTGACCCACACCCCTGCCCCCGAGGATGAACACGCCATGGAAGCCAAACTGCGTGAGGAGACCGCCCTTAACGTCATCGTCAACGTCAGCAACACCTGTGTCCTCAACTGCGCCTACTGCTTCAACCACGATGAGCGTCTCAAGAGGCAGGGGATAATGGAGGAGGAGCTCCTCGAGGAGGTGGTCTATGCGGCCTTCAAGACTCGCCATAAGACCGTGGAGTTCGAGTGGACCGGGGGCGAACCCCTCCTCGCGCCCGCCCATTTCTACGACAAGGTGATCCTGCTGCAGCGAAAGTTCGCCACCAAGCCGTGCACCAACACAATCCAGACTACGGTGCCGCCCTACTCCCAGGCGCTCATCTGTACGTTGTTGCGCCAGGGATACACGGTCTCCACCACCATAGACGGCCCAAAGGCGATCCACTCCAGGATTCGGGGTGAAAAGAGCTACGACAGGGCGTGGGAGATGGTGACCCAGAGCGGCGGCAGGATTGGGTACATCATCACCGCTACCCGCGACCACCTGACTCACGAGAGGGAAATCTTCGACCAGGCCAGTGAGGCAAAGCTGTACAGCTTCCACTGCAACCCCTGCCTCGGAGACTCGGAGTTCGCCCTGGACGCGAAGGACTACCTCGCCTTCTTCCTCGCGCTCTTCAACGAGTGGATAGATCGCGGCATGGAGGAGCCCAAGCCCTACACCCTCGAGTACATGATGAAGAGCCTGGTGAACAGGGTCGAACCGCGCCAGTCGCTGTGCACCTTCGGCGGCCGCTGTCTCACCAACTTCGTCAGCGTCACCCCCCACGGGGACCTCTACCCGTGCCCCAAGTTCGCGGGGATTGATGGGTTCAAGCTCGGCAACATCATGGACTTGAGCATCGAAGACGCCATAAGTCCCCAAAATCCCCCCATGGCGAGAATCCTCGACGCCCGCAGGGCGGCCATGGAGACCTGCTCCCAGTGCCGTTACTACCCATACCTCAACGGCTGCTGTCCTTACGAGTCCTATCTCGCGGGCGGTCTGGACAAGCGAAGCTGCCTCTGTGAAGGCAAGCAGGGCCTCTTCGCCTACGGCGAGGCCATGACCGCCTACCTCAAGGATTCCCTCGGCCTGGCATGATCATCTCCTAGAGAACTCACCTCGCCTTTACATCCAATCCGCAAAGAATCACGAGAGAAACACAACATCTATTTCTATGAATTGAAACTTATTCCAAGTCGTGACACACTGTGCGGTGTAACGACAGGAGTTCACCATGAAAAAGCAACTTGCAGCGGTATGTATAGGCATTATCGCCCTCTGGAGCTGTACGAATGAGACCACCTCCGACACCTGTGGTGACGGGGTCATCGACATTGGGGAGGATTGTGACGGGAACGAACTGGGGACCTTCGGCTCCTGTAGCGCCTACGGGCTCTATGGTGGGGCCGTTACCTGCTCCTCGAACTGCACCATCGACACCTCCGGCTGTGGGGACGAGGGGAGCTGCGGAGACGGCCTGGTGCAGTTCGTCTACGGGGAGCAGTGCGACGGAGCAAACCTCAACGGGTACACCTGCATCGCCCTCGGATACGAGGGAGGTGAGCTCGGGTGCAACAGCGACTGCACCTTCGACCGGGGGGGCTGCGTAGGGGAGACCCTCTGCGGAGACGGCCTGGTGCAGGAGGGCGAAGAGTGCGATGGTGATGATCTGGCGGGAAACACCTGCGAAGCTCTCGGGGGGTATGC
>QKIM01000165.1 GCA_003249585.1 Deltaproteobacteria bacterium | reverse complement strand
GGCGCCTTTCGGCGGTTCAAGGATCTCCTCGTGCATTATCCAGGGGTTCGGGAGCGCTGGTATTCCTACCGCAGCGTCCATCTGCACGACCACATCAACCGGTGGCTCACCCAGCTCGGTCTGATCGACGCGGTCATGCCCCCCTGGGGATATGAAGTTGTCGTGCCCTCCGACGAACCCGTTGAGGCCGTTACGGTCACGGCAAGTCTGAGCCCTGCCGAGCTCCTCAGACGACAGGCGAAGGACATGCTCGACCTCATTCCCGCAGTGGATCTCCCCGCCGCCATCTCCTTCCTCGAGTACCTGAAGAACAAGGGCGGCACTCCTCCCGCTGCCCAGTCCTAGTCGCCGTTCAGGTTTTCATTGAATATCCTGACGAGTCTGGTACTTTTATAGAAAACAATTTTCACCCTACGGAGTGTTTTCATGGACAAGGATACAACACAGCGAGGCAGGAGCCCGGGCAGCTATGAGGTTTCCATCGACCTGCGCAAGCGGATCGTGAAGATGTACAAATCGGGGCTCACGCTGCTCGACATCGCCTTGAAACTCACCGAGGAGGGGACGCCCACGGCCCGCGGGCGCAAGTGGTACCAGGGCACCATCCGCACCATCCTCCACCAGATGGGGGTCAGCACCGGGCGGTACAAGGTTCCCGATTTCATCCGTGACATCATCATGGAGATGCACGATCAGGGCCTCGGCTACAACCAGATCGCCAAGTTCCTCACGGAGCAGGGGTTCAAGAACACGCGCGGCAAGAAGCGCTGGCACGCCAGCACCGTCTCCCGTATCGTGCGCAAGGTCATCGACGGCGAGGACGACCTCGGCGACGAGGCAGAAGCCGACTAGAATTACCTCAAAAGAAAAGAACCACGAGGGGATGTACAGGCAGGACGTGTGCTGAAGGCTCGGGAAAGGGCTCACCACGGCGAGCCCTGCGGGCAGGACTCATGCCCCCCGCACCATTCGTCACTCGAAGGCGTAGCGCCGTGAGGAGACGGACATGAGCAGGCCGGCGCCCACCATGAAGGTGAGCATGGAGGAGCCGCCGTGGCTGAACAGCGGCAGGGTCACACCGACGATGGGCAAAAGGCCCATGACCATCCCCACGTTGATGATCACGTGCCAGAAGAACATGGCGCCCACGCCCAGGCAGATGACGGAGGCGAACCGGTCACGGGCGGATTTCGCCAGGGAGATGGAGAGGAGCACCAGCCAGATGTAGAGGCCCAGGAGCAAAATGGAGCCGATGAGCCCCCACTCTTCAGCCCACACGGAAAAGGGGAAGTCCGACCACTGGGCGGGCAGGAAGTGGAACTTGCTCTGGGTGCCCGAGAGGAAGCCCTTGCCGGCCCACTCGCCCGAGCCGATGGCGAAGATGGACTGGCGGTAGTGCCAGCCGTGGCCCGAGGGGTCCGAGGCGGGATCCAGGAAGACGAGGATGCGGTTCTTCTGGTAGGTCTGCAGGACGAAGGTCCATACCAGGGGAGCCAGGACGATGATGGAGGAGAGCAGGGTGATGACCGACCGGATCCTCAGGCGCAACAGGAACATGATGGAGAAGAAGATGAGCAGGACCAGAAGGCCCGTGCCCAGGTCCGGCTGGATCATGATGAGCAGAAAGGGGAACCCGGCCAGCAGCGAGGGGCCGATGAGCTCCTGGAGGGTACGCCCCTGCTCTGTCTTCGGCGGAGAAGCGTCGACGAAGTGGGCGAGGGCCAGGATGATGGCGATCTTGAAGAGCTCCGATGGCTGCAGCCGCATGGGTCCGATGATGAGCCAGCGTCGGGAGCCGTGCTTGACGAACCCGGTGACCAGCACGAGGATGAGCGTGAGGACACCGATGGCGTAGATGACATAGGCCACCTTGTTGTACACCCGGTAGTCGATGGTCGCGGTGATCAGGAAGGCTGAGAACCCGATGAAGATCCAGTAGATCTGCTGCGTGAACATGGGGTTCTTCACGTTATAGCTGGCGCTGTACAGGTTGAGCAGCCCCAGCCCGCAGATGGCCACCAGGAGCAGAAGGAGTGTCCAGTCGATGCGTAGGCGGAATCTTCCCTGGGGTTCCAGCACGTGAACGTTCCTCCCCTACCGCTTCTGGTTTCTGGAAAATTCGAAATATTTCCGAATGATGTTCATGGTGACCGGCACGGCCGCCTTGGAGGCGAATACGCCAACGTGCTCAATGAGGACCACGACCACGATCTCAGGCTTCTCCACAGGGGCGAAGCCGGCGAACCAGGCGTGGTCCAGGTGGCTCCACTTGGCCTCCTCCTTGTTGAGGGCGTCCCGGTTGATCTTGCGGACCTGCGCGGTTCCTGTCTTGCCTGCCACCATGAGCCCGTGAATTCGGCCCTTGTAGGCGGTCCCTGTGGGCTCGTTGACGACGCCGGAGAGAGAACTGATGATGAAGTCGTAGGTCTCGGGCTTGAACCCCAGGTCGCGCTTCACGATGGGGGTAAAGCCCTGGACCACGTTGCCCTGGTAGTCGGTGATGCGGTCGATGATCTGGGGCTGCATGAGCTTGCCGCGGGTGGCGATGGCCCCATAGACCATGGCGCTCTGGAGCACGGTCACCTTGACGTTCCCCTGTCCGATGGCGGAGTTGAGCGTGTGGCCGATGCGGAACCCCTGCATGAACTTCTGGGCGTACCACTGTTTGGTGGGGATGAACCCCCCCTTCTCGTGGTTGAGCCCGAGGCCCGTGGGCGTGCCGAAGCCGAAGAGGCGGGCGTAGCGGGCCATGCGGTCCATGCCGACCCGCTCGGAGAGCATGAAGAAGAAGACGTTGCAGGAGCTCACCACGGCGCTGTGGATGTTCATGAGCCCGTGGGAGTGCGTGCAGCGGAAGGAGGAGTTGCGGCCGTATTCGTACCAGCCCTTGCACAGGTGGTATTCGTCGTTCTGCACCAGCTGCTCCTCTACGGCGGCGATGGCGGGGATCACCTTGTAGGTGGAGCCGGGGAAGTAGGTGCCCTGGGAGACCTTGTCGAGCATGGGTTTGTGGGGGTTGGCGTAGATCTCGTGCGCGCGGGTCGACGAGAGCTTGCCGCTGAGCTCGTTGGGATCAAAGGATGGCTTGGAGGTGTAGGCGAGGATCTTGCCTGTGTTCACCTCCATGACCACGGCCGCGCCGGAGTTGTACACGGAGAGGGCCCGCTCCACGGCCCGCTGGACCTGGGCGTCGATGGTGAGGTGGATGTTCTCCCCTGGGACGGGATCCTTTCTCCACGGGTGGGGCATCCAGCGGTGGGCCTTGACGTCCCGCACCCTCCGGCCGCGGGCGTCCAGGACCCGCCACACGAACCCCCGCCTGCCGCGCAGCTCCTTCTCGTATTTCCACTCCACGCCCGATTTGCCGCGCCAGTCCAGCGGCAGGTAGCTCATCTCCCGGTACTGTTCCAGATCCTCGCGGCTCACCTCGCCGACGAACCCCAGCAGGTGGGAGGCGAGGGCGCCCTGGGGATAGAAGCGCTTCTCCTGGGGGACGATCTCGAGGCCCCGCAGGTAGGTCTTGTTGCTCTCCAGGATCATCGCCCACTCCTTGGGAATGTCCCGGATGGCCAGAAGGGAGTAGGTCCGGCGGCGCCCCTCGGACATCATGATGCGGTGCTTGATGAAGTCGATGTCGCTCTGGGGCAGATCGAGGAGGCGGACGAGGAACTGGAAGGAGCGCTCCTTGAAGAAGATGGGGGTGATGTAGACGTTGAAGGAGACGACGTTTTTGGCCAGGACGGTCCCTTCGCGGTCGTAGATGACCCCCCTGGGGGCGTCGATGCGGCGCTTCTGCAGGAAGTTGTGGTTGGAGAGGGCGCGGTACTCCTTGCCGTAGACCACCTGGAGCTGCACCAGCCGGCCAGCCAGGATGAGGAAGCAGCTCACGATGAAGATCTGCGCGTAGCGGAACTTCTTTCCGAATTCGGAGTTCTCCGAGGGCAGGAGCCGTCTCATCGGAAGACCCCCTCGGGCGACGCTTCATAGGACATGGCCCGGTCGATGCGCCACAGCAGCCAGAACCAGATCGGGGAGAAGATGGCGGTCACGGCCATCTGCCGGGGGACTATGCGGAGCATCTCCCAGGAGTGGGACACGGGGTTCAGCCACTTGTCCAGGGCGATGATGAAGAAGCCCGCGAGCCCCGAGAAGATGCCCCCCATGAGGGCCTGTACAAGGATGGTGTGGCCGTAGATCTTGTTGGAGAGCAGTCGCACCACGAAGTAGAGCGCCACGTAGACGAAGGCGTGCATCCCTACGGGGGCGCCGCAGAAGAGATCCATGAGGTATCCCAGCATAAGGGAGGTGAAGGCTCCCCGGGCGGGGCTGCCCTTGACGCCGTGGGCCAGATACAGGAGCGTGATGATGCCGAACTCCGGCGCCGCGGTCCCCAGAAAGGGGATGATCTCCATGAGCAGGGGTTCCAGGAGGAAGAAGGCGACGGTGAAGATGAAGAGGACGAAGACCCGCATGGCGATACTCTATCAGTAGGGCCTCAGGCCGGTCCTGGGGAGCTTTTTCTCATCCTCCAGGGAGGGGACGTGGGTCTCGCTGGGCGGGGGTGGGGTCACCACCACCAGCACCTTGTCCAGATTGGAGAAGTCCACGGTGGCTTCCAGGATCATGTTCTGGAATTTGCCGAACTTCTTTTTGAATACCTTGGTCACGCGGCCCACGGGCAGATCCGGCGGGTAGCGCGTCCCCTGAAGCCCGCCCAGGCCGCTGGTGACGACGATGTCGCCCACCCGGACCTCCTCCTCGCGCTTCATGTAGGTGAGCTGGGCCGTGTAGTGTCTCTTGTCCCCCAGGCCGACCAGCAGGGCTTCGGAGCCCGTGCGCTTGACGACCACGGGGATCTTCACGTGGGGATCCACCGCCAGGAGGACGTCCGCGTAGCGGGCGTAGACGCGGTGGACCTTGCCCACGACGCCCTCGGGGATGACCACGGGGTCGTTGGGTTTGATCTTTCCCTTGCCCTTGTCGATGCGCAGCTTCACCACGCGGTAGTAGGGGGAGAGGGATTTGTAGACGACCTTGGCGGCTACCATCTCCGAAGTGGAGGCCTCCTTGAAGCCCAGCAGCCGCTCGATCTCCTTGCCGCGCTGGGCCCAGATCTCCAGGATCGCGGAGTTGGCCTTGAGGGCAGCGTTCTCCAGCCGCAGGCGGTTGTTCTCCTTTTTGAGGTTCACCAGGTAGATGTAGTTGACCCAGATGCGGTTGGCGAAGCGGTAGATACTGTAGGTGACGGCCTGCACGGGCGTGGAGAGCCGCAGGATCATGCGGTCGAAGCGGTTGAGCTGGTGGGGGCTCTTGATGTTCGCAAAGAGAAAGATGACGGGCAGCGCCAGAAGCATGACGCTCAGGATGATCTCTTTGGTTCTTCTTGCAACGAGCATAGTGTTCAGCTTTATGTCCGGGGGGGCGCCCAGCGCAGGATCACGTCCTCGAGAGCGTCACCTCCTTGAGGAGGGCCAGCTCTTCGAGGGCCTTTCCGGTCCCGATGACCACGGCATATTCCGGGTTGTCGCAGACCGAGACGGGGAGGCCCGTGCGGGTCTGCAGCATGATGTCGATGTTTCGCAGCAGCGCGCCGCCACCGGTCATGACGATGCCATGGTCCATGATGTCCGAGGAGAGCTCGGGCGGCGTCTGCTCGAGCACCTCCTTCACCGTGTCGACGATGGCGTCGAGGGGCTCGGACAGGGCCTCCCGCACCTCGTCGGAGTCGATACGGACCACCCGCGGGATGCCCTCGACCATGTCACGCCCCTTGACGTCCATGGTGAGCACCTCGCCGGGGGGGAAGGCGTTGCCGATGGTGATCTTCACCGACTCGGCCGTCTGCTCGCC
>QKIM01000221.1 GCA_003249585.1 Deltaproteobacteria bacterium | reverse complement strand
GACGCGGTCGCCCACGAAGCGCACCTTGCTGTCGAACATGTAGGTGTCGTAGGGGGAGGGCTCTGGAAATCCCTGGCCGGCTGTGGTGTGCGGGACGCGGGGGACGTTGCCGTGGTGGATGATGGCGTGGACTCCGGGGAGTTCCTCGGCCGCTGAAGTGTCAATGTTGAGGATTCGGGCGTGGGCGTGGGGCGATGCCAGGATCCCGCCATAGAGTGTGGTATCCGGCGCTACATCTGCAACGAAGAGGTGGCCACCTGTGGCCAGCCCCATCCCATCCACTTTTCGCACGTTCCTGCCGACGCTGTGAAAGGATTTGGTGTACTGGTTAGTCATGGTGATCCTCCATCATCATCTTCGCTGCTTTCTGCACAGCCTTTACCTGCTTGACGTACCCCGTACATCGGCAGAGATTCCCATCGAGCGCTTCGCGGATCTGCGTCTCGTCGGGATCGGGGATCCGGTCGAGGAGGCGTTCGGCGGCAAGCAGCATGGAGGGGATGCAATAGCCACACTGGACGGCGCCCTCGTCAACGAAGGCCGTCTGCAGAAGATGAGGTTCTTCAACGGTGCCAAGGCTCTCCACTGTCCGGATTTCGCGTCCGTTGGCCTGGCCGGCAAGGACGAGGCAGCTCTTGACATAGATCCCGTCCATGATGACGCCGCAGGCTCCGCAGTCTCCCTCGCCACATCCTTTTTTCACGGATTTCACACCGATCTCACGGAGAAAGTCCAGGAGAGTCTGGTCTGGTTCGACAGAGATGTCATCGAAGTATTGTCCGTTTACGACCAAAGAAATAGGTATCATTTCTGCTCTCCTGCATTGTTCACCGCCTGTTCGATGACCCGGGCGACATGGACGGTGACCATCTCGCTCTGGTATTCACTGGAAACTCTAAAATCCTTGCGCAGCTTCAACCCCTGGACGGCCAGGGTGCCCACGCTTCGGAGCAGGTCCTCCGAGAGGCGCTGCCCACGCAGAGCCTCCTCGACCGCTGCAAGACGCTGAGCGAGAGGCGTCACAGCGCCGATGGCAACCAGTGCGTGTTCAATGAGCCCCTCCGCCGAAAGGTGTACCGATGCGGCAACATTGAGCATTGCGTAGTCCACCTCGGTTTTCGCAAATTTGATGAAGGCGCTTGAGTGATGCGTCATCGGGATATAGATCTTGGTGATGACTTCGCCTGCGGCCAGGTTCTTGGAGGGGTGCTCCTGGTAGAGATCTCGCATGGAAATGAGGCGCGAAGAGCCTTTGGCGCAAATCTTCACCGTTGCATCCAGCGCCAGGAGAGGAACGGGCAGATCGGTCCAATACACACCTCGGGCGATCTCTCCACCCACGGTCACCATGTTCCTGATGGGCGTAGAGGAGACGGCGCGCGCGGCCTGTCGCAGACAAAGGGGGATGGGAGCCTCCGTGAGGAGGAGGTCGGTCATGGTGACCATGGCCCCGAGCACGATCTTGTCCGCCTCGGTCTCAATGCGCTTGAGCGAAGGGACGCCGGAGAGATCCACAATGCGCAGCACGGCGGGATCCTTGGACAGGGCTACGGTTGTCCCTCCGGCTACAGCCAGGGAGCCTGGTAATGCCATGTTTTCAAGGACTTCTTCAATAGTGTCGGGACGAATGAAAGCTTCTACGTTTTTCATGATTCCTCCAACCGAATCAAGGGTGAAAGGGTGATCCTTGATACAATTTTTTGGGGAATCCGTCCATCCTGAACTGTCGATTTCAGCAGAAAAGAGGGCTGCGGTGCCTCAGCTGCCGTGTGCCGGGCGCAAAACAGCCGGCAGAGGCTTCATGCGTCAGGTGAAGGAGGTGAGGGCGCTTTCAGACGGGGGCTTTCAAAAGAGAGGGCAGATACAGGTCCGGTGCTTCAAAACCCAGCAGGTTGATGATGGTGGCTGCATTGTTTCCGAGCCCCGCCCCTTCCACGCCGGGGTCGAGCTCCATGGTCCCGGAGGGATCATAGAGGATATAGGGAACCTGGTTGAGTGTATGGGAGGTCTTCGGAACAGGGTCTCCCGCCTCATCCCGCTCGATCTGGCCCTTCTTGAGCATGAACATCTCATCGGCGTTCCCGTGGTCGGCGGTGATGACCGCGACTCCATTGTGTCGGGCGATCACCGGGAGAAGGCGCTCAAGGGCCAGGTCGACGGATTCCACTGCGACCGCGGCCGACCTAAACACTCCCGTGTGTCCGACCATGTCGCCATTGGCGTAGTTGACGCGCAGGAAACGGAAACTTCCCGACTCGATGGCTTCGATAAGGGCATCGGTGACCTGGGCCGACTGCATCCAGGGTCTGAGTTCAAAGGGGACACGGTCCGATGGAATCTCGCGGTAGGTCTCCAGCTCCTCGCTGAATTTGCCGGACCGGTTCCCGTTCCAAAAATAGGTGACGTGCCCAAATTTCTGGGTCTCGGCTATGGCGAACTGGCTGATCCCGCTGTCACAAAGGTGCTCGCTGAGGGCTGAGGAGATGGACGGCGGCGACACGAGGTATTTGGCTGGGATGTGATAATCGCCATCGTATTCCATCATGCCGGCATAGATGACGTGAGGTCGACGCACACGGTCAAATTTGGAGAAGTCGTCCTTCTCAAAGGCAGCTGAAATCTCCAGCGCACGATCCCCTCGGAAGTTGAAGAACAGGACGGCGTCACCATCCTCGATGGTCCCGACGGGCCCAATGGCGTCTGCCACAACGAAGGAGTCAAGGAACTGGTCGGTGATGTCGGGATCCTCATTGTACATGGTCCTGACTGCCTCGGCTGCGCTGGCGAAGGCGCGGCCTTCGCCGAGCACATGGGCCTTCCATCCCCGTTCCACGATGGTCCAGTCGGCCTCGTACCGGTCCATGGTGGTGACCATTCGGCCCCCCCCGGAGGCGATGGCGAAATCGGCCCCGCCCACGTTGAGCCCGGACAGCACGGACTCAAGCCGTTCGAGATAGGTGAGGGCGGTCCGCTCTCCCACATCCCGACCATCGAGAAGGGGGTGCACGCGTACACGCCGGACACCGGCCTTGGCCACACCCCTGAGCAGCGCCTCCAGGTGGTCGAGATGGCTGTGGACGTTTCCGTCGGAGCACAGCCCGATGAAGTGGAAGGTGCCTTTGGTTTGACAGGCGTCCACCATCTCGCGGTAGGTCTCTCCTTCAAAGATACTGCCGTCGGCGATGGCGCGGTTCACCAGTTTCGCCCCCTGGTCGAAGATTCTTCCGGCGCCAAGGGCGTTGTGTCCGACCTCGGAGTTGCCCATGTCATCATCCGAGGGGAGTCCCACATGGGTCCCGTGGGCGTGGACGCGCAGCATGGAGTGTTCGCTCATGAGCCGGTCGAGGACGGGGGTGTAGGCAGCGGCCACGGCGTTGCCGGGGCCGGGAGGTGCAAGGCCCACTCCGTCCATGATGATCTCTACGACGGGGCCGCTGGGGACGTGGAAGGTTTTAGAAGGGGTAAGCTTCATGATATGTATTCCGTTTCTGCCGGGGGACCGGCGGGGGGTGGGAGGCAGGACAGGCGTCCTCTAGTCCGCGGCGGTGACGCGGGTGACTTCGGAGATGGATGTTATCCCCTCGAGTATTTTTTGTATGCCGCTCATGCGCAGGGTGCGCATCCCGAGTTTGATGGCGCCAGCCTTCAGTTCCGCTGAAGAGGCCCCTTGAATGATAAGATCCTTGAGCTCATCATACAGCCACATCACCTCGTAGAGAGCGACGCGGCCCTTGAACCCCGTGTTGTTGCAGATGTGGCACCCTTTGCCCTTGAACAGGTGGGGCACCTTCTTTGCGTCTTCAGCCGGCATCCCAAGTTCGATGAGTGTGTCCACGGGAGTCTCCATGGGCTCCTTGCACTCGGCGCAAATCTTGCGGCAGAGACGCTGGGCGACGATGAGGTTGACCGAGGCGGTGACCAGGAAGGGCTCAACACCCATATTCAGGAGTCGGTTGATGGTCGACGGGGCGTCGTTGGTGTGGAGGGTTGAGAGCACGAGATGGCCGGTGAGAGCGGCCTTGACCGCGATCTCAGCCGTTTCGAAGTCACGAATCTCACCGACCATGATGATGTCGGGGTCCTGGCGGAGGAAGGAGCGGAGCGAGGCGGCAAAATCGAGCCCGATGTCATCATGGATCTGGACCTGGTTGATCCCCGGAAGGTTGAACTCGACCGGATCCTCTGCCGTGGAAATGTTCTGGTCGACCTTGTTGAGTTCCGAGAGCGCGGAGTACAGCGTTGTGGTCTTGCCTGAACCGGTTGGGCCGGTGACCAGCACCATGCCGTAGGGCTGATAGATGGCTTCCTTGAACAGCTTCAGCGTCTCCGACTCAAAACCGAGTTTGGTCATGTCGAGCTGAAGGTTGGACTTGTCCAAAAGTCGCAGGACGATCTTCTCGCCGAAGAGGGTGGGCAGGACGCTGACGCGGAAGTCCATCTCCTTGGACTTGCCAACCTTCAACTTGATGCGGCCGTCCTGGGGAAGACGGCGCTCGGCGATGTCCAGGTTGCTCATGATTTTGACACGGGAGGTGATGGCGTTCTTGAGGCGAAGCGGAGGGGTCATCTCCTCCATGAGCACACCGTCGATCCTGAGCCTGATCCGGAAGAACTTCTCATAGGGCTCGATGTGGATATCCGAGGCGCCCTTTTTGATGGCGCTCAGGAGGATGAAGTTCACCAGCCGGATGACCGGTGCTTCCTCAGAGGCTTTCTCAAGGTCGAGAATATTGAAATTCTCCTCTCCCTGGTCATCGAATTCGATGGCCTCCTCCTCGAACTCGAACATCGCCTCGTCGAAGTTGACGGACTCTTTGTAATAGCGGTTCAGCGCCTCCTCGATGGCGGCGTCCGAGGCGACCGTGACCTCGACGTTGTAGTTCGTCAGGAACTTGAGCTCGTCGATGGCGTAGATGTTGGAAGGATCGGCCATGGCGACGATGAGGGTCGAGCCCGACCGATTCACGGGGATGGCCTGCAGTCTCCTCGCGACGGTCTCCGGGATGAGGTCGACCACTTCCGGTTCGATGTTGGTCGAAGCGAGGTCGATGGGGGGGACCCCATAATGGGTGGAGAGAAAGCTCGTCAGGTTCTGCTCGTCGAGGAGTCCGAGCTTGGAGAGGGTATAGCCGAGGCGCTTGCCCGACTTTTTCTGCTCCTCACGCGCCTGGGAGAGTTGCGCGGGCGTGATGAGGCTTTCTCGAATGAGGATTTCACCAAGGCGATCGCTCATAGTTGTCCCTCCTGTCTGGAAGATGGAAGATGTCGCACGATGTCCGTGGACGGATGATTACTTGGTGGTGCTGGAGTTGAGGATGGTCCACTGCAGGGCGTAGCCGTTGATGTCGTTGATGGTGTTGCCAAAGACCATGAGATAATACCACCCCTCGAAGACGACAGTGTGGGAGATCTCTTCGTCATCGTTTGTGGAGGTGGATTGCTGGTCGGGATTGGAGAGATTGTAGTCCCCGTTCGCGTCCTTGTGGAACAGCACCATGTCAAGGTTCCGGCCCGCATCGTGGTCGTACTTCATGGTGATGTTGATGGTTTCATTGGGTAAAAGATAGATCTTGTAGATGTCAAGATCGCCCTCGCCGCAGATGGCGAGATTCATGTAGGTCCGCTGGACGTCATAGCGTGTAGGGCAGGCGAGGTTGTTCGTGGGAAGGTCACCGCACTGCAGCATAAACGCGAGATCCGGAGTGTTGTTGGGCTCGAAATCGGCGTCGTCGTTACCGCCGATTGTCCCGAAGTAATAATCAGGCCAGCAGGCCGGGGCCGACTCGAGGCAGATGCCGCCGTAGCAGCCGAAGCCTTCAGGGCAGGTGCCGTTCCCGGCTGAACCACCGCAGA
>QKIM01000344.1 GCA_003249585.1 Deltaproteobacteria bacterium | reverse complement strand
CCAGGCCACTACCCTGCCCAGGCGGCCAGGGCCCCGGCAGGATCCGGCGCCCGGTCGGCCCGACCCTTCGGCGCAGCGCCCCACCTTCCTCTCCACGCCCGATGCCGCGGAGAAGGCCGCCACCAAGGCACTCGCCACCGCCCTGGCCGTCATCCTGGTCATCGGCGGCGCTGTGGCCAGCTACTACATGCGGACAAACGTGCGGTCCGACCGGGATCGCGCCATGGAGCGCCACAACCGGAACATGGAGCGCATGAACCGCATCCAGGAGAGCCTCAAACGCCTCGACGCCACCCGGCGCTCCCTGGACGCCGTCAACCGTCTGCGCCCCGCCCTGCCCCCCACGAACCCAGTCCGCTCCCACGGGTCCTCCCGCGCCCAGCGGCGGCCTTCCTCCGCCTTCGAGAGCGTCCAGAACACCTCGGGGTTCAAGCTGGCACCCCCGGTCCGGAAGATTGTGGACACCTTCCTCAAAAGCCACCGGTTCGCCTATAAGGGGCAGCTCAACGCTCCCGTCCGGGTGCTGCTCCTCATCCCGTACACTTCCCAGGGCGTCGTCAAATTCCGGTACAGCATCCGCCGGGTGCTCAAAATGCTGCCCCCCGCCTCCCTCGGGCAGCTCCAGATCTTCTTCATCCCCGTCCCCCGCAGCACGGCCCCCGAAGGCCGCGAGGTGCAACTTCTGCTGGAGGCCCTCGCCCAGAAGGGGAGCACCGGCTACTTCGCCCTCCACGACAAACTGGTCCGCAACACCTCGTGGACCCGCCGGGATCAGCAACTGTTCCAGATCTCCAGGCTCATACACCTCGACGTGAAGCGCGCCAAGAACGCGCTGCGCCTTGGCACCCACAAGGAAACCACCCGCGCCATCGCCTCCTTCACGGCAAACCTCGGCTTCCCCAGGGACGAGGCCGTGGTCATCATCGACGACTGGGCCTACGGCGCGAAGATCACCCACCGGCTCCGTGAGGCCATCGACCATCACCTGGCGAAGCGGAAAAGCGCCCCCTCGGTATCGAATCGCTGAAACTCTTCCTTGAAATAAAACGCCCACGCGATAATACTGGCAGCCGGACGAAAATCCGCTGTTTGTCCACCTGTCAACCCCTGCACCTCGACCGTAAAGGACACCACCATGGCCGAAAAAGTACAGCAGATCCTCAGTGATTCCAAGGCAGCGCGCTGGACCGCGCTCCTCATCATCTCCTTCACCATGTTCGCCGGCTACCTTCTGGCCGACATCATGGCGCCGCTGCAGGGGCTGGTCCGCTCCCAGCTGCTGTGGACCGACACGGAGTACGGCTTCTTCACCAGCGCCTACGGGTGGTTCAACGTCTTCTTCTTCCTGCTCATCATCGGCGGCATCATCCTCGATCGCTTCGGGATCCGCGTCACCGGTCTGGGCGCCGCCCTCATCATGGTTGCGGGCACGGGGCTCAAGTACTTCGCCATCTCCAGCCCCAGCCTGGCCACCCAGACCGTCACCCTCCCCATCCTGGGCACCTGGAAGACCCAGGTCATGCTGGCGGCCCTGGGGTACGCCATCTTCGGGGTCGGCGTGGAGATCGCGGGTATCACGGCCTCCAAGACCATCGTGAAGTGGTTCAAGGGCAAGGAGATGGCCCTCGCCATGGGCATGCAGATCAGCGTCGCCCGCCTGGGCACGGCCCTCGCCCTGGCTACCTCCCTCCCCCTGGCCAAGGCCACGGGCAAGGTCTCCACGCCCATCCTCATGGCCCTGATCATGCTCTGCATCGGCGTGCTGGCCTTCACCATGTACATCTTCATGGACAGAAAACTCGACGCCTCCATCATGAAAGCCAAGGGCGAGAACCCCGACGAGCCCGCCGGCGACGACGAGAAGTTCAAGCTCTCCGACATCTTCAAGATCCTCGGCAACCGCGGCTGGTGGTACATCGCCCTTCTGTGTGTGCTCTTCTACAGCGCCGTCTTCCCCTTCCTCAAGTACGCCACGGACCTCATGGTCCAGAAGTTCAACGTCCCCGCCAACTGGGCCGGCGCGCTACCGGGCCTTCTGCCCTTCGGCACCATCTTCTTCACGCCCCTCTTCGGCGGCATCTACGACAAGATCGGCAAGGGCGCGACCATCATGATCGTGGGCTCCGTCATCATCACGACGGTGCACCTGCTCTTCTCCCTCCCCTTCCTCAACCACTGGATCTTCGCCATCTTCCTTATGATGGCCCTGGGCGTGGGCTTCTCCCTGGTGCCCTCCGCCATGTGGCCCTCGGTGCCCAAGATCATCCCCGAGCGCCAGCTGGGCACGGCCTTCTCCCTCATCTTCTGGGTCCAGAACTGGGGCCTCATGGGCGTCCCCGCCCTCATCGGCTGGGTCCTGGACAAGTACTGCATCACAGGCACCAAGACCGTGGGCACCACCGTGATCAAGACCTACAACTAGACGACCCCCATGCTCATCTTCATGTCCTTCGGCGTCCTGGCCATCATCCTCGGCTTCCTCCTCATGGTCGAGGACAAGAAGAAGGGCTACGGCCTGCAGCAGCCCAACATCAAATAGCCTCGGCCTCCCTGTCCACGCCAGCCACCGGTTCGTGGCAGCCCTCCTGAAAACCTCCATTACAACACAAAAAACCAGACCTCTTCGCCGTGAAACACACTTGTGTTCAGGGAGTCGTGTTGAGCTGGATGAGGAGGGCGTCCTCGTCGCCGATGGCGCTCTGGCCGTACATGGCCCCGTAGGTCGAGCCGATGATGAAGATGGACCCCGAATCGCTGATATGGATCCGCCGCCCCTCGTCGTCGCCGCTGGAGCCGAACTGGCGCGTCCAGAGAATGGTCCCGTCGGTGTCGAGGGCCGAGAGAATGATGTCAGCTCCACCGAGGTTCCCGGTCCCCCCCATGTCCCCGTCGGTCACACCGACGGCATAGAGCAGCCCGTCGTTCCCCTGGGCGATATCATACACGGCGTTCTGGCCCGTGTCGCCCCACTGACGTGTCCACAGCACGCTTCCGGAACTGTCGAGCTTGCTCACGAAGGCGTCGGTCATGCCGTTGAGCCCGTCTCCCGTGTCCCCCATGGTTACCCCGGTGACATACACGAAACCAGAGCCGTCCGTGGTGATCCCCGAGCACTGGTCCGCCGCCGAAGACCCGAGCTGCACGCTCCACTGGAGCTCCCCGTCGGAGTTGAGCTTGGTGACGAAGCAGTCCATGTCACCCACGGCAGTCGCTCCCGGGAGAACCCCTTCGGTGAACCCCGTGGCATAGATATTTCCGGCAGGGTCCAGCGTGAGGTCGATGAGCCGCTCGTTCCCGGTGCTGCCCCACTGGGTGGTCCACAGCTCCCCACTGAGTTGATCCTGATAGGCCGAGATATAGCAGTCAGCCCCCCCGGCGTTGGAATATCCGAGGAAATCCCCATAGGTGTACCCGCCGATGAGCATGTGCTGCCCGAGATAGGGGGCACCCGCGGTGACCTTGTCGGAAGCTGAGGTTCCATAAAAACCGGTCGCCATAAGATCATGCGCGCCGTTGTATACGTCGTAGAAGACGATGAAGGGTTCATTGTCCATACCAGGGTCTGTGGGCCAGGGGATGCTCGTGTGCCCCATGGCGTACAGGCGATTGTTCCCGGCGATCACGACCCCGTTGGTGTTCTCGTCTGAGGTTCCGCCACCCTGCACCGTGGCCACATGGTTGAGGGAGGGGCCAAAGTGGGTGATGAAGTAGTCGTAGGCGCCGTTGTTGGTCCCGGCCATGTCTCCCGTGGTCTGCCCGACAACCCAGACGTTGCCCATGTCGTCGACGGTGACGGCGCCCGCGGCTTCACGCTGCGCCGTCCCCCAGATCCGCACCTTGAGGCAGTGGAAATAGTCGTACCGGCAGCTGGCGTTGCACGAGAGGCTCCCCCCGGAGAATCCCAGGTTGGTGCAGGTGCCGCCGTTGAGGTTGGCCGTGTCGCACTCCTCTCCATATCCGCCCTGGACAATGCCGTCACCGCAACGCCCCTGCACCGCGCAGTCGGAAGTATCGAAGGCGCAGCCGGACGTGCAAGAGAGGGTGCCGCCATAGTACCCCAGTGATTCACAGGTCGCTCCGGCCAGGTCCGTCCCGTCACAGGACTCGGGGCCTTCGGCGACACCGTTCCCGCACTGGCCCGCTCCCTCGCACGCCGAAAGGTCGAAGGTGCACGAATCGGAGCACACAAGGGTCCCGCCGTGGTATCCCAGCGATTCGCAGGTATTCTCACCGAGGGCGGCGCCGTCGCAGCTCTCGTTGTCGGGCTGAATGACCCCGTCACCGCAGAAATCCCGACACTGGGACTCGTCGAAGGTGCACTCGTCCGAACAGGAGAGATCCCCGGAATAGAAACCGCGGGTCGTACACAGCTGGCCTCCGAGCGCTGCCCCGTCACACGCTTCACCAACGTCGATGATCCCATCGCCACAGGAGTCGGAGCTCTTGCTCTCGCTCCCGCAGGAGGGTAGCGCCAGCACCATGACCGTCAAGATAAGGAGATTTTTCATGACTACAGATCCTCCGTGCCCTGGCCGTCGTGCTTATGGCCGGTGTTGACCTTGTTGGGCTGGTCGGGGTTGACGGGGCTCTCAATGGAGTCGCTGCCGCCTCGCCTGCCCCCCTTCCGTTTGGTGTCCATGCGTCTGGAGTTGCGCATCCTGGCGCGCGAAGCGGGAGCTCGTGGCAGGGTGAAGGGGTACCTGAAGGTGACGGCACTCCCCGTGAAGACAGGGAATACTATGCGGTGCCACACGGCACGCACGCACTTCTCCAGGGGTGTGCCGGCGCCCGGGTCGATCCCCACGGCAAAGACCCTCCCCGAGGGGGCCACGGTGACCTTTAGCCTGTAGCCGTGACGCTCGGCGTGCGCATCGGCGCACCGGACCAGGCCCGCCCGTGCCGTATTGATGACCTTCATGAGCTGCGCACGGCTGAGTCCCCGGGAGATGTCGCCGATGTCCTTGAGATCCAGCAGCCCCTCGTCACTCCCCGAGGGGCCCCGCTGAAGGGAGAGGGTGGTCTTTTCCGCCGGTTTGGGGGGTGCCGGGGGCTCCCTCTCCTGCTGGCCACCTGCCGGTGTGCTCTCGTCAGCGGGAGGGGGCGTCGTCTTCGCGGCCTGTTTCGTGCAGGCGGCGAGCCAAAAAACCGTGGTGAGGAGAAGAACGCGTTTCATGATGGAGCCTCCGGCTGATGTTTTGGAAGATTTTACCAGCGCCTGCAAGGATCCAAAAGAAAAAAGCCGGGGCCTGCGGGAACTACAGATCCTCGGTGCCCTGGCCGTCGTGCTTGTGGCCGGTGTTCACCTTGCTGGGCGGGGGCGGCTTGGGCCGGGTCACCTTCTCGTCGACCTTGGTCTCCCCCTTGACGCCGCTGTCTTTCTTTCTATCCTCCTCCCCGTCACTGACCGAGGGCTCTTTGGAATCGACGGGGCCTCCAGCGGGGGGCGGGGTCTTCTGGGCATCGCGCTCCCCGCCCGCAGGGCGGGCCTCGTCCGAGGCGCCGGGAGTGGTCTCTTTGGCGGGCTTGGAGCAGGCGGCAAGAAGGAAGACAGTGAGCAGTACGAGAATACGTTTCATGACGAAGACCTCCGTTTCGTTTCGAAGGATTTTACCAGCGTAGGCCGTAAACCCAAAGAAAAAAGCCAGGCTCCCGGGCTCCCCCCGCAGACGACCGCACGAGCAAATCCCGGGGATCCCACTGTGTGATGGGATCCCTCCGGCGGGTCGGTGCGTGCAATGTGCTTGACAGGCGGGGAGGGTTTTAGTTAGCTGAGGGCAGTCCCGAAAGGATACAAGGCGTCCATGCAGATATTCTACTGGCTGTCCAAGTTCATGCTCTACATCATCTTCTTCTTCGCGCTGGTGGAGGTGTACCTCT
>QKIM01000567.1 GCA_003249585.1 Deltaproteobacteria bacterium | reverse complement strand
AGGCGGCCGTTGCGGCGCTGGCCGACCTGGTGAACAAAGGACTCCACGAGGGGCAATGAAGTCGTCCAACGTCTATTTCACGGGAACGGGGGCCGTGCCGGGCATTGCCATCGGGCGGGCCTACGTCATCCCCAAGAAGAACATCCCCCTGAGCCTTCGGCACATCGAGCCCCACGAGGTGGAGTTCGAGATCAAGCGCTTCGAGGCGGCCATCGAGAAGATCTTCAACCACCTGGAGTCCGTGAGGGCCAAGATCGACCCCCAACACCGAGATCCGGGCCACATCATCGAGGCTCAGCAGATGATGCTGCGTGACGACGATCTCCACAAATCCGTCACCTCGGCCGTGACCGAGAAGCTCGTCAACGTGGAGTGGGCGCTCAAGCTGGCCCTGGAGCGCTGGGAGGCCATCTTCGCCGGCGTGGAGGACGACTACCTCCGGGAACGGTTCGCAGACATCCACCACCTCATCAACAACCTCCAGCGACAGCTCTCGGGAGACGGCTGCCAGCGGTTCGATCCACCCCCGGACGCCGTCGTCATAGCTGACGAGGCCTCGGCCGCCGAGACCATCCAGCTCGGCCGCTCCGCCATCAGCGCCCTCATCACCCAGCGTGGCGGGCGCACCTCTCACGCCGTCATCATCGCCAAGGCCTTCGAGATCCCCATGGTGGTGGGGGTCAAGGCCATCACCGAGGTCGTGGGCACGGGAGATCTGGTCCTCGTCGACGGCCTCGAGGGCATCATCATCATCAACCCCGACGTGAAGCTCGTGCAGGAATACCGCCTGCGCATGCACAAGATCTTCGCACGGGAGCAGAGCCTCATCTCCGCCAGCGCCGAACCCGCCGTGACCCTCGACGGCCGCAACCTGCACATCTTCGCCAACGTGGACTTCGTGGACGAGGTGGAGGCCGCACAGTCCCACGGCGCCGAGGGCATCGGCCTGTACCGGACGGAGTTCCTCTTCATCGCCAACATCAAGCGAGCCCTCGACGAGGAGATGCACTACAACGACGCGCGCGCCCTCATGGAGCGCTGGGGTCAGGGCGCCATCACCATCCGCACCTTCGACCTCGGGTCCGACAAGTATCCCCTGGGCGAGTACCCCGACAAGGAGCCCAACCCCGCCCTGGGCATGCGCTCCATCCGCCTGTCCCTCGCCAACCGCACCATGTTCAAGCGCCAGCTGCGAGGCATCCTGCGGGCCGCCATCCAGTTCCCGGCCATCAAGCTGCGCATCATGTTCCCCCTGGTCTCCTCCTTCGAGGAGTTTCTCATGGCCAAGGAGGTGTACTGGGAGGCCTACCAGGAGCTGGAGAACGAGGGGCACGAGCTCCCGGAGAACATCCGGCTCGGCACCATGATCGAGCTCCCGTCGGCGGCCATGCAGGCCGACGTCCTCGCCACGGAGTGCGACTTCTTCTCCATCGGCTCCAACGACCTCATCCAGTATTCCCTGGCCGTGGACCGCAACAACGACGCGGTCTCCCACCTGTACGACTCCCTGAACCCGGGTGTGCTTCGCATGATCCGCCACGTCATCGAGAGCGGCGAGGCCGCCGGCATCCCCGTGGCCATCTGCGGAGACATGGCCACGAACCCCATCCCGGCCCTTTTGCTCATGGGCATGGGGATCAAGGTCTTCTCCATGCCGCCCAGCAGCATTCCCCATATCAAGCGCATCATGCGCGCCGTGGAGTACGGGGCCGTCAGGCTGCTCACCGAGACGGCTCTCACCCTGCGCACCTCCTCGGAGATCGAGGAGCTGTTCCGTGAGCAGCTCAGCGAGATCCTCACCGAAGAGGAAGAGCCGACACCGTCCTGATACCCCGAGGAGCCCGCCATGCCCCTGGTCACCGTCGCCGTCACCCTGGTCCCCTGCCTGCTCATCTTCTTCTACATCTACACCCACGACGAACACCCCGAGCCCAAGGGGCTCATCACCAAGGTGGCCGTCTTCGGGGCCCTCGCCGCCATCCCCGTGCTCATGGCCGTGAGCGCCATCAAGGCCTTTGGCGTCCCCGACGACCCCATCCTGGGCTCCTTCATGATCGCCTTCCTGTGGGCGGCCATCCCCGAAGAGTTCTTCAAGATGATCATGGTCTACGAGGTCGCCTACAAGCGCCCCGAGTTTGACGAGCCCATGGACGGTGTCATCTACGGGGCGGCCTCCTCCCTGGGCTTCGCCCTGCTGGAGAACGTGCTCTATGTGAGCCAACTCGGCCTGGAGACCGCGATCATGCGCGCCTTCACCGCCATCCCCATGCATCTGTTCTGCGGGGTGACCATGGGCTACTTCATCGGCCGGGCCAAGTTCCGGCCCGAGGGCAAGGGGAACGCCGGACTGTGGTTCCTGGCCTTCCTCATCCCCATGCTGATCCACGGCATCTACGACGCCATGATCTTCGCCGCGCAGGCCGCCTACGAGCCCCTCTTCCTCATCCCCGGCGCAGCCTCCCTGATCTTCGTGGTCGTCCTGGGCATCATCCTCATGAACCGCCTGGAGAAGCGCAACCTGGCCATTCTCTCGGCGCACCACGGCATCCCCGAGGAGGAGCTGCAGCGCCACCTGCCCAAGGGCACCCTCACCGAGGCAAAGCTTCCGCAGATCCTGGAATTCTTCAAGGAGGCCGCCGCATCGGGGGGCACCTGGGCCGTCCCGGCGGACTTCCACGAGCGGATAAAGGAACGCTTCGGCACGCCTCCCGAAGCCCCGACGCAGCCGGCGGTCTCCGGAAAACGCGGCTTTTTGGGCTTCCTTTTCAGTTTCTTCGGGATCCTGGTGGCGGGATTTGGGGGCATCTTCGCCATCTGGGCGTGGGCCGGATTTTCCGGCGAGCTGGACAAACCCGTCCCCGACGCCGCGATCTGGGTGGGCGTGGGGCTCTCCGTCTTCCTGCTCGTCAACGGCGTCATGCTCTACCTCAAGGGGCTCTACCGCAACCGGCGTGAGCGGCCCGTGCGCTCCGTGGGGATCCAGTTCCTCATGTTCCTGAGCGCCCTGGTGAGCGTCTTCGCGGCCCTCGGCGCCATCGGACTGTATGAAAAGCAGCTCGCGAAAGAGCCCGACGCGGACCCCATGAACGCCCTCATCGTGGCCGCCGTTGCCGGTGGCTTCTGGATCATCGCCACCCTCTGGCCCCGGCGGAAACCCGCTCCCGCCCAGGCCCGCGAGGCCTGATCCCTCCAGCCCCGGTACCCAAAAATACGAATTTTTTCCTTATAAATCTTCACTCTCCACGTTTTCACCACTCTCCCCCTTGTTTTTTACCGACCAGTCGGTCAGTATAAAACCAAGGATAATACCATGACCCCCAAGATCGTCGACCGAGACGAAAAACGCCTCGCCATCGCCCTCACCGCCCTCGGGCTCTTCGCCGAGCACGGCTTCGAGGCCACCTCCATCAGCGCCATCGCCGACGCCGCCGGCGTGGGCAAGGGAACCATCTACGAGTACTTCTCCTCCAAGGAGGAGCTCACCGTTGCCGCCGCCGCCGCGTGGGTCGGCTCCGTAGAGCGCCAGGTCCGCCCCCTGCTGTCCACGTCCGGTGATCCGCCGGCCCGCCTGCGCGCCCTTTTGGGGGCCACGACCTCGGCCTTCCTCGAGAACCCCCGTGTCATCACCCTCTTTCTGGAGATCTCGCTTTTGTTCCTCAAAAACGACGCCCTCCGGGAGCGCTTCCACCTCATCCGCGAGGTCTCGGGACCCGTACGGGCCGCCATCATCGAGATCCTTCGGGAGGGAGCCGAGAGCGGCACCTTCAAGCCCGAAGCCGCCCGCGACGCGGAGCGCATCGCCATCAACCTCGTGGCCTTCGTGGACGGCATCGGCATGCACCACGTCGTGACCCCGGGCTTCATCGACCTCGCCGCCCAGGTAGACTTCCATCTCGACGGACTCCTGGCCGGGCTTTTGGCCCCACCCCAGGCCGCGGCCGAAGAAAGGATGATCCCGTGAACGACCTGACCGCCCTCACCGCCGCAGCGCTCGCCCGCCGCATCGCCGCCCGCGAGGTGACCAGCCTCGAGGTCGTCGAGGCCTTTCTCTCCCGCATCGAGGCCATGAACCCCCCGGGCAGCCCGGCGGGGATCAACGCGCTGGTCACCGTCACGGGCGACCGGGCCAGGGACGAGGCCCGAAGGGCCGATGCCGCCGTAGCGGGGGACGAGCCACTGGGGCCACTCCACGGCGTCCCCTTCACGGTCAAGGACATGATCGAGACCGAGGGGGTGCGCACCACAAACGGCATCAGGGCCCTGCGCGACAACGTCCCCGGCCGGGACGCGACGGCGGTGGCGCGCCTGAGGGCCGCCGGGGGCATCCTCCTGGGCAAGACCAACCTCCCCGCCCAGGCCCTGGACGTGCACACCGACAACAGGCTCTTCGGCCTCACCCGCAACCCCTGGTCGCAGGCCCACTCGGCCGGTGGCAGCTCCGGGGGCGAGGGGGCGGCCCTGGCGGCGCACCTGACCCCCCTCGGCCTGGGGACGGACATCGGCGGCTCCGTGCGCATCCCCGCCCACTTCTGCGGCGTCATGGGGTTCAAACCCACCCAGGGGCGCATCCCGACGGCGGGTCTCGTCCTCCCCGGCAAGGTCAACACCGTGCGCCACATGGTCGGCATGGGCCCCATGGCCCGCAGCGTGGAGGATCTGCGGCTGGCTTTCGAGATCCTGGCCGGCCCCGACCACCGTGACCCCGACACCCTCCCCATCCCCCTGGCGCAGCCGATGCCACGGGATCCCGCCACACTGCGGGTGGCCCTCACCCACACCCTCGGCGGCCTACCCGTGACCGCCTCCACCCGGACCGCCCTCGATCACGCGGCCACCCTCCTGGAGACCGCAGGGGCCCAGGTCTCACGGACGGCCCCGGAGGACTTCGACGTCCACCTCGCGTGGCGAACCTACGGCACCCTCTTCGGCATCATGGCGCTGGCCGAGATCCCCTGGCCCCTGCGCCTGATCATGCGGCTGGCGGGACCCCTGATCATGCGTGACGAGCTCTCCCGCGCCGCCGCCCGGGCCGCCCTCAAGGGCCCGTTGGACTATTTCCGCACCCTCGCCGTCCGGGACACCTTGACGGCCTCCCTGGATGCCTTTCTGGCCGACCGCGACGCCTGGATCCTCCCGGTGACCGTCTCTCCGGCCTTCCCCCTGCGGGCCATGGGCAGGATCCATACTCCCGTGGATGTGGACGGCGTGAAGGTCCCCGGCAACCTCGCCAACACCGGCCTCACCTCACTTTGCAACCTCACGGGCCACCCCGTGGTCACCCTCCCGGCGGGCCTCACGGCCGAGGGCCTCCCCGTGGGCGTCCAGCTCGTGGGCCGCCGCTTCGAAGACATGGCGCTGCTGGACACCGCCGAGGCCGTGGCCGCCCTCCTCCCATCGCTCCCCCAGCCGAC
Organism: Deltaproteobacteria bacterium; assembly: GCA_003249585.1. Lineage (GTDB taxonomy): Bacteria > Myxococcota_A > Polyangia > HGW-17 > HGW-17 > SZUA-580. The sequence goes on along the minus strand of QKIM01000567.1, from coordinate 514 downwards.
CGCGGCCTGATACTCCCTGTATCCGGGGGTACGGGCGCCCCCTCAGATCTCAAAACGTCGTGTTTTCACACGTCCTGCCCTCGCTGGTGACCGCCTTCACGGGATAGGCCCGGAGCGCCGGCTCGGCGGTGTGCAGGAGCGCGAGGGAATGCTTGCCCGGCAGAACCTTCCCCCTGGCGATGATCGCATCCACGGTGCAGATCTTCGAGCAGGAGTAGTGGACGCCGCAGCCCGGACCACTCCCACCCCCGGCGCACCTGGGGGTCCGGGATCGGTGGTACTGTGTGGCCACGAGATACATCGTCTCCCCGCCCCTTCCCCGCACCCAGTCCAGCTTCGCGGAGACCTTGCGGGAGTGCCCGGAACCGATAATGGTGGTGTCCATGGTGTAGTATTCCTTTCCGACCCGGATGATATCCGTCGCCGTGAGGGCATACACCTCCACCATGTTCCTGTCGTTCGCCCCTACTTCCCACTCCTCAATGGACTGCGGCACAAACCGGTATTTGACGTA
>QKIM01000583.1 GCA_003249585.1 Deltaproteobacteria bacterium | reverse complement strand
AGGATCACCCGTGTCTCCAGCGGGGAGCGCGCGCTGGAGGTGCTCCCTCAGCGCCGGGTGGACCTCATCATCATCATGCCCCAGCTCGGCGACGTGGACCCCATGGAGCTGTGCGCCGTCATCAAGGGCGCCCACCCGGGGCTCCCCGTGGTGCTTTTGGCATACAACTCCAAGCAGATGCGATCCCTGCAGGAGCGCAGCGAGGAGGCCGGGTTCGACCGGATGTTCGTGTGGTCAGGGAACAGCCGCATCTTCCTGTCCATCATCAAGCTCATGGAGGACCGGGCCAACGTGCGGCACGACATCTCCCGCGTCGGCGTGCAGGTGGTCATCGTCGTCGAGGACTCGCCCTACTACTATTCCACCTTCCTGCCCATCCTCTATACCATCATCATGACCCAGACCCAGCGGCTCATGCGTCAGGGGCTCAACGACATGCACCGCCTGCTGCGCATGCGCGCGCGTCCCAAAATCATCCTGGCCACGAACTACGATGATGCCATGTCGGCCTTCAGAGAATTCCAGGGCAACGTGCTGGGGGTGCTCTCCGATGTCCGCTACCCCGTGGGTGGCGAGGTGGATCCCGAGGCCGGCTTCAAGCTCATCTCATCGCTCAGGGAGGCCACCACCAACCTTCCCATCGTGCTCATGTCCTCGGAACCCCACAATCGTGAGCGAGCCTACCAGGCGGGGGCACAGTTCATCGACAAGACCTCGCCCACCATCATTCACGACATGAAGCAGTTCGTGCAGACGCAGTTCGGCTTCGGAGACTTTGTATTTCGGTTGCCCACGGGGCAGGAAGTGGGACGCGCCTCGGACCTCAAGTCCTTCCTCAAGTCCATCAAGACGGTTCCTGACGAGTCGCTGGTGTACCACGCCACCTTCGACCATTTCTCGACCTGGATCATGGCCCGCAGCGAGTTCAGGCTCGCGGCCCGCTTCAAGGAGGCCCCGGCAAGCTCCTTCGGGTCCCCCGCCGAGATACGGGAGTTCATGGTCGATCTGGTCAGCAACTTCCGCAACGCCACCCAGCGCGGGATCATCACGCAGTTCTCCCTGGACGACTTTGACTCCGAGCGGGATTTTACCAAGATCTCCGGCGGGTCCATCGGTGGAAAGGCGAGGGGGATCACCTTCATCTCCAACCTGCTCTCCACGGCCTCCATCCAGGAGAAGTATCCCCAGATCCGTATAGGTATTCCCAAAACCATCCTTATCGGCACCGATGCCTACGACGAATTCATGGAGATGAACGATCTGGAGGAGCGTCTCACGGCAACGGAGAGCGATGAGGAGATTCGGCACCTCTTCGCCTCGGCGCACGTCGCCCCCCTGCTGCGGGCGGAGCTGGCCAAGGTGCTCGAGGACGTCACGAGTCCCCTGGCCGTGCGGTCCTCCTCTTTGCTGGAGGACTCCCACTATCAGCCCTTCGCGGGGATCTACGCCACGTTCATGGTGCCCAACCGGGGGGGCCTCGAGGAGCGGGTGGAGGCGCTGACCGCCGCCATCAAGCAGGTCTACGCGTCGGTCTTCATGAAGAAGGCCCGAGCCTATCTCAAAAGTACGGGGCATATCGTCGACGACGAGAAGATGGCGGTCATCATCCAGCAGGTGGTCGGCCGCACCCATGGTCGCTATCACTACCCCGACGTCTCGGGGGTGGCACAGTCCTACAACTTCTTCCCCGTGGCCCGGATGCAGCCCGAGGATGGCGTGGCCCATGTGGCGCTGGGACTCGGGCGGACCATCGTCGACGACGGCAAGGGGCTCATCTTCTCTCCGGCACATCCCGAGATCCTCCCCCAGCAGCCGACCCTGGCCGATGCGCTCAAGAAGTCGCAGACCCGCTTCTATGCCGTGGATCTCGAGTATCGCTCCGAGCAGCGGGAGCTGGTCGAAGAGGCCGGGCTGGCGACCCTGGAGCTTGGGCAGGCGGAGCAGGGCACGTTGGAATACATCGCCTCCACCTACGTGGCCGCGGACGGGGTCATCCGGGACTCCGTCTACTATCAAGGTCCCAAGGTGCTCACCTTCGCCCCCGTGCTCAAGTATGACCGTTTCCCGCTGCCGGCCCTCATCCGTGATATCCTTGAGATCGGGACCGACGGGATGGGGACGGCGGTCGAGATCGAGTTTGCCATCAACTTCAACGCCGGCACGACGCTGCCGCCAGAATTCATCTTTTTGCAGATCCGCCCCATGGTCGCCGGCGAAGAGTTCCTGGACGTCAACCTCGACGACGAGGATCCCGAAGCCCTCGTCTGCTACTCCAACAAAGCCCTGGGCAACGGGCGTCTCACCGACATCCATGACGTGGTCTACGTGGATCCAGAGCTGTTCCACGCCTCCAGGACGCAGCAGATCGCCAAGGAGATCGGCCGGATAAATGCCACCATGCAGGGGCGCCCCTATCTCCTCATCGGGCTGGGACGGTGGGGATCCTCCGACCCCTGGCTCGGCATCCCGGTGAGCTGGGACGAGATCTCGGGGGTCACCGCCCTCATCGAGGCGGGGATCCAGGGGTTCAACATCGACCTCTCCATGGGGACGCACTTCTTCCACAACATCACCTCCATGCGCATCGCCTATTTCACGGCCCCCTACGGGTGCGGCGAGGAGTGCTTCGTGGACTGGGACTGGCTGAGGGCCCAGTCCCCGGTGGCCACAACAGAGCATCTGCGCCATCTGCGCTTCGAACAGCCGCTTGAGGTCAGAATTGACGGGCGAAAGGGCCGCGGTACCATCGCCAAGCCAAAGCACGACGAGGTGTAATCGCCCTCCTGAATGAGAAATTGGATGTGAGAGGGGTCAGACGCGGGCGATCCGGATACGGGCGTCCACGGCGGTGATGGAGTCGCCTGACGCGATGAGCGGGTTGAGATCCATCTCCTGGATCTCCGGGGCGGCGGCGAGGAGGGCGCTCACCCTTGTAATGAGCTCGGCGAAGTGGTCCTTGCTGATGGGGGGCAGACCTCGGACTCCCTTGAAGAGAGCCCGGGAACGCAGCCGGTCGGCCATGGCCAGGGCTTCGTCCTTGCCGATGGGGGCGAGCCCGGAGGTGACGTCACGGAACATCTCGATATAGACGCCCCCCAGGCCACACAGCACCACATGGCCGAATCCGGGCTCGGCCGTTGCCCCGATGAACAGCTCCTGGCCGCGCAGCATGGGTTGCACGAGCACTCCTCTGGCGCCCTCGATGTCCATGAGGCGGGCGAAATGGGAGCGGAGCATGGTGTCGTTGTCCACGTTGAGGACCACGCCGCCCACATCGGTCTTGTGCACGGGGCCCACCACCTTCATGACCACAGGGTAGCCCACGTGGTCCACGAAGGAGAGGGCCAGATCGTCGGTGTCCACCTCTTCTTCACGGACCCTGCCGATGCCGGCTGCGTCGAGGAGTCCGGTGATGTGGGAGGTCGGGAGGTAGCCGTCCTCCGCGCTGCCAATGAGCTCCCGTATCGCTGGGAGGTCGACGGAGGGGGGCTCGGGGGTGAGCGCCATGGGCGTCGGCCGGTTGAACACCCTGGCCAGCGTCTTGCCGAAGAGCACCTCGTCAGTGAAGCAGCAGCGGCCAAGCCCCTTGAAGGTGTCCATGGCGTCCTTGGCTGTGATCACCGAGGGGAGGATGGGCCAAATGGGCTTCTTGCAGATCTTCATCTTTTCGTCGAGTACGCGGTAGACCGGCGTGACGTCCGTGAGGCCCGGGGTGCCGAAGATCACGGCGATGCCGTCCAGGTCGTCGACCTTGGTGTCGATGGTGTCCAGGATGATGCCCAGCTGGTCGGCGGTGCCCGTGGCCAGGAAGTCCACGGGGTTGGCCACGGAGGAGCCGGGGAAGAGCTTCGTCAGGAGCTCTTCGGCCACGGGGCCCGTAATGGGTGGAACCTTGAAGCCGCCCTTGGAGAGGGTATCTGCCAGCATGACGCCGGGGCCGCCGGCATGGGTGACAATGGCCAGTCGGTCGCCCTGAAGCTCGGGGTGGAGGAAGATGGCCGCCGTGAGCATGAGATCCTCGCGGCCCTCGCAACGGACAACGCCGGCCTTGCGGAAGAGCGCCTCCACGGCCTCGTTGGAGGAGGCGAGGGCGCCCGTGTGGGAGGACGCCGCCCGGTTGCCCGCCTCGGAGGCGCCGGCCTTGATGGCGGCGATCTTGCAGCCCTTGCGGATGAGGGACTGGGCGTGCCTGAGGAAGAGCTCTGGCTGGTCGATCTTCTCCATGTACAGAAGCTTGACCGGTGCCGACGTAGCGGGGTCATACGCTTCGTCCCAGTATTTGAGGATGTCCTCGACGCCGTTCTGGGCGCTGTTGCCCACGGTGTACATGGAGGCAAAGGACATGCCCATGTCGATTCCCGCTTCCATGATGAACACGGCGGTGGCGCCTGAGCCGCTCACGAAGTCGACGCCACCGGGATCCAGCCGCGGGAGCGTGCCGCCGAAGTAGCCGGCGTAGACGGGATTGAGGACTCCCATGCAGTTGGGGCCGATGAGGCACAAATCATTGGCGTTGGCGTAGTCGAGGAGGGACTGCTCCAGCGCTTTGCCTTCCTCTCCTGTCTCGGAGAAGCCCGCCGAGAGCACGATGAAGGCCTTGGTGCCGTTGTGGGTGGCGAGAAACTCCACGGTCTTGGGGACCAGCTTGGAGGGGACGGCGATGATGGCGAGGTCGATGTCCCCGGGCAGCTCTTCGGGGGAATGGTAGCATCTGATGCCCTGGACCTCATCCTCCTTGGGATTCATGGCATACAGCCGGCCTTTGAAGTTGTATCTGAGGATATTCTTGAGGACCTTCCCGCCGGGTTTCATCACGTTGTTGGATGCACCGACAATCACGATGCTTTCGGGGGCGATGAGCTGCTTGAGGATCATGAGTCTCTCCCTTCGAGGTATTGGCTGTGCCGCGCCACGCGGCGATCGTCAGTTGGCGCGTACAACCTAGACCATTTTACTCTCCCTGAAAAGGGGATTTTCCCCGGGTTGAAGGATCTCCGTGGCGCGGTCCGGGAGGGCTGCACTGCGGGTGATGGCCAGGGGGTGTCGAATTCACGATACTCTCCCTTTTCCACGGAGGAAAAATGCGGTATCTTGTGCCCATATCTCCAGAGAGGAAGCTATGGAAAACGTCAAAAGAGAACTCCCCCTCATCCTCATCGCCGATGACATGCCCACCAATCTCCGCCTGATTTCTGGCATTCTGGGCGAAGAGAACTATCAGATGTTCTTCGCCCACGACGGGGAGATGGCGCTCTCCATGACCCGGGAGCTGCAGCCCGATCTGATCCTCATGGACATTGTCATGCCAAAGATGAACGGTATCGAGGTGACTGTTGAGATTAAAAAAGATAAAAATCTCAAACACATCCCAATTATTTTTCTGACCGCGAAGGATTCCGATGACGACGTCATAGAGGGATTCGAGGCCGGTGCCGTCGACTACGTGACCAAGCCCTTCAACGGCGTGGTGCTTCGGGCCCGGGTCAACACGCACGTGGAGCTCAAGCTCATCCGCGACAATCAGCAGAAGCGTATCGAGGAGCTCAGCCAGGCTGTGAACATCGCCATCACCAACTTCGTCAACATGAGCAAGTCCCGATATCCCTGGGAGGGATAGAGGCGCCTCAGAAGCCGGGGGTCTCCATGGGCCCCTGGGAGGAACCCGAGAGAAACTGCCTAAGCACGGGGTCGTCAGAAGTACGGAATTCGTCCATGGTTCCTTCCCGGTAGATCCGGCCCTGGTAGACCATGGCGATCTTGTCGGCGATACCGAAGATCGCCTGGAGATCATGGGAGACCACGATGCATCCGACGTTCCGCTCCCGTGCCAGGGACACGATGAGCCGGTCCACGCGACGGGCACTCACCGGATCGAGCCCGGTGGTCGGCTCGTCGAAGAGGATGTAGGCGGGGTCCAGGGCCAGCGCGCGGGCTATGGCCACAC
>QKIM01000102.1 GCA_003249585.1 Deltaproteobacteria bacterium | reverse complement strand
GAAGTGAAAAGCCTGGAGATCAAAAAGAAGGTCTCCAAAAAGAATAAAACGAGCTACACGCTGAAGTTCAAGCATGGCTCGGGCAAATACGGGATCACCTTCTTCTTCAAGACGAAGAAGGGGTATCTTTACCTGAAGAAAATCAAGATATGGGATGAAAAATAACCATAGCATGTAAGGAGGTTTCACATGAGACACCACACCAGGGTTCTGCTTATCATTTCGTTACTCATCTTCGGTGGACCAGGCTGCGGGGGACTGCACGAGGTCGACAACACCACCTTCATCGACAGCGTGGACTGCGGCGCGACGAGCTTCACCGTGGACACATCGTGGAGTGAGGAGGACATCGTCGAGATCACGCTGAGCGGGAGCAGCGCATCGAAGTCGGGCTCCGGCGTCTCCATCAGCGGCAGCGCCATCACCATCACCAAGGGGGGCGTATACCGGGTGAGCGGCACCCTCGACGACGGCTCCATCACCATCAACTCCACGGACAGCGAGCGCGTCGTCCTCATTCTGAACAACGCGAACATCACCACCTCGAGCGGCCCCGCCATCAACGCGTCGAACTCCGAATATCTCCTGCTCTATCTGGCCGAACAGACCGTGAACAGCGTCACCGACGGCGCCACCTACCCGGCGGCCGTCGAGGACGACAACTCGGCCATCCACTGCCGGGACGACATGATCATTGCAGGCGAGGGGAGCCTCACCGTCACCGGACGCTACAACGACGGCATCACCTCCACGGACGGCATGATCATCCTCGGTGGTGACATCACCGTCAATGCCGTGGACGACGGCATCCGCGGCAAGGACTATCTGGCCATCCTCGGTGGCGTCTTCACGCTCACCACGGGCGGCGACGGCATGAAGTCCGACAACCAGGAAGACGCGGGCATGGGGTTTCTCTGTATCGCCGACGGCGAGTTCTCCATCACCTCCGGAAACGACGGCATCCAGGCCCAGTCCCTGCTGCAGATCTCCGGCGGCACCTTCGATGTCACGACGGGGGGCGGTTCGACCACCTCCATCGCCGACGACGTTTCGGCCAAGGCCCTCAAGGGCAACCTCAAGATCCTCATCGACGGCGGAACCTTCGTGTTGAATGCAGCTGACGATGCCGTCCACACCAACGACGTCATAGAGATCAACGACGGCAGCCTCACCATCGCCTCGGGCGATGACGGGGTCCACGCAGACAACTCCCTCACCGTCACCGGCGGCACCATCAACATCACCAGCTGCGTGGAGGGGATGGAGGCCGCCGACGTGAACCTCTCCGGTGGCACCTTCACCGTCGTCTCCAGTGACGACGGGATCCAGGGACAGAGCACCCTCACCATCAGCGGCGGCACCTACGACATCACCTGCGGCGGCGGCTCGACCCACACCGTGAGCAGTGACGTCTCGGCCAAGGCCATCAAGGCCGAGACCCAGTTGCAAATCTCCGGCGGCACGTTCACCATCGACACCGCGGAAGACGGCATCCATTCCGACGGCTCGGTGACCATCATCGACGGCACCTTCACCATCTCCACGGCCGATGACGCCATCCACAGCGAGGCGCAGCTTGTCATCTCCGGCGGCGACATCAACATCACCAAGTGCTACGAGGGGATCGAGAGCATGGATATCGAGATCTCGGGCGGCACCATCCATCTCGTCTCCAGCGATGACGGCGTCAACGGCGCGGGCGACGGCATGGGGGGTTCCCTCCTCACCATCTCGGGCGGCACCATCGTCGTGAACGCGTCGGGCGACGGCATCGACGTCAACGGCTCCGTGGTCATGACCGGCGGGCTGGTCATCGTCAACGGCCCCACCAACGACGGCAACGGGCCCCTGGACTACGACCAGAGCTTCAACATTTCTGGCGGCACCCTCATCGCGGTCGGTTCCGCAGGCATGGCACAGGCCCCTAGCCAGACCTCGACCCAGAATTCGGTCCTCATCGGCTTCACCAACTCCATCAACCCCGGAACCATGCTGCACATAGAGAAGAGCACCGGAGAATCCCTGTTGTCCTTCGTCCCCGTGAAGACGGTCCAAAGCCTGGCCTTCTCCTCACCGGATCTGGCCATGGGGTCCTCCTATGCCATCTACACTGGCGGCAGCGACAGCGGGACCGAAGCCGACGGATACTACACGGGCGGCGTCTACACCCCGGGGAACCTGTACCAGAGCTTCAGCGTCAATTCCACGGTGACCAGCGTCAACATCCTGACCCACCCCGGACCATGACACCTCTCCTGCCATGACTCAGACGATGGTTCGTGCCCCCCTTGGACGGACAACCAACTTCTTCCCGACTTCCCCCTGTGGTATTCTCTGTGAGCAAAGAAAGGAGGGTGTCCGTGTCATTTGCTGAATACATTCCCTTTTTCGGACCACGACGGGCCTTTCGGGAGGCACGCAGGGACCTCCCCGCGGTGGCCGAGGCCTTTGGACTTAGTTTCATCCCGGGGAAACACGACTGGGAGGTCGGGAGACTGGAAGGCACCTGCGAAGGCCTGGAGCTTTCCGTGCTGGTCGATACGCCCGCCATCAGGGTGCATTTTCCGCAATCCCTGTCGGACTTCACCCTCTCCTCCTGGGACGATCAGACCCGCGGCAACCGGACCTTCGAGTCGGGTAATCCCACCTTCGACCGGAAAATCCGCACCAGGAAGATCACCGATCCCGCCGCCGCCGACCGGCTGAGACAATCTCCCGAGGTCTTCGAAGACATCCTGTCCCTCTTTGCGTTCCGCGTCTCACAGTTCGACGCCGGCGCGTCGGGACTGTCCATCATGATGACCTGCCCCTGGGGCCGCAGCGCCGATTCCTATGTCGCCTCCTCCTCGGATCCGCAGCGCAACTACATCAGGGCCGATCACCTGTCCGAACTCCTCCCCTTGCTGATACGCATCGCCGGGTATCTGGAGCACGCATTGTCCCGCTGACGACACGCCGGACCCGGACGGCAGAATGAACCCCAGCTGTGAAATGGTGGATGGGCTCCACCCCTGGCTGCACGCTCTCCTCCCCAACGCCCCTGACAACCAGCCGTTTTTTATCCTCTCCGGTAGTAAATTGTGGCGATTTGGTGCATCATCGGGGCACCATGAACAAATTTCGTCCAACGCTGAAGCTGACCATCGGCATCGCACTGTCCGGGCTCATCCTGGTCACCTCGGTGCTCCTCTCCATCACCTCCTACCTCTCTGCCCGGAGCTCCTCGCTGCAGTTCTCGCGGGACCTCATCGATCAGAACGCCAGGGTCGTCAAAGAGCAGGTCAAGGGATACCTGGGCCCCGTGAAAACCGCCGCCGAGCACACTCGGGTGCTCATGGGCCGCGGGCTCGTCTCCAAAACGGATCAGGCCCGGATCGAGGAGTACTACTTCGACTACCTCACGGTGAACCCCACCATCTCCATGTTCTTCTATGGGGATGTCAGGGGCAACTTCCTCATGGTGAAACGCCAGCCCACGGGCGCCCTGGACACCAAGGTCGTCATCAACGAGGGCCGCCACGCCGTGGTGTGGAAACACCGCAAGCCTGGCGCAACGCTCGATAAGGTCGACAAGGTCGTCCCGGACCTCAAGGATCCCTATGATCCGCGCAAGCGCTCCTGGTTCTCGGACACGATGAAGGCCAGGGATCTCTACTGGACGGACGTGTACGTCTTCTACAGCGACCGCATGCCCGGCATCACCGTGGCCGTGCCTTACAAAAACACCAAAGATGCCTGGGAGGGCGTCTTCACCGTCAACATCGGCCTCATCGACCTGTCGGACTTTTTGGACCGCCACATCCGCGTCGGCTCCTCCGGGCAGGCCTTCCTCGTGGACCAACTGGGGCAGATCGTGGCCACCCGCGACAAGAGCTCCCTGGTGGTCGACGGCCCCAAGGGTGAGCGGCGGCTGCGCAAGCTCCACGAGAGTCCACGTCCGGAAGTGGCGGCGCTGGCGGGCAACGAGGAGGTGAAGCGCTACCTGGCAAAGGCCTTCAAGGAGAAGTCCCTGGACCCCATGACCCTGCGCTTCTCAGCCGACGGCGACACCTGGGTCTGCTCCCTCCTCGCCATCGACGTCGGGGGTTCCCGCCGCTGGGTCGCCGCGGTCCTGGCCAAGGAGGACGACTTCCTGGCCGGCGCCAAGAAGGCCAGCAAGCGGGCCCTCTTCATCGCCCTGATCCTGGCCCTCATCGCCCTGGGGGCCGGGCTGCTCCTGGCCCGCCTGATCTCCCGGGGCCTCTCCCGGCTGGTGGAGGAGAGCGAACGGGTCAAGAACATGGATCTCGAGACCGTCACGGCCAAGTCGGCCTTCAGGGAGCTCAACGACGTGCTCACCTCCTTCGAGTCCATGAAGATCGGGCTGCGGGCCTTCCAGAAATACGTCCCGGTCAAGCTCGTGCGCCAGCTCCTCGAGGAGCGGCAGGATCCCGAGCTGGGCGGACAGATGCGCCGCCTCACCATCATCTTCTCCGACATCAAGGGGTTCACCTCCATGAGCGAGAAGCTGGAGCCCATGGAGCTCGCCCTGCGCCTCGGCGAGTACCTCTCCGTGGTCACGCGTCGCATCCAGGACCGCCAGGGCACCGTCGACAAGTACATCGGTGACGCGGTCATGGCCTTCTGGGGCGCCCCTCATGAGCGCCCCGAGCACGCCCGTGAGGCCTGCGGCGCCATCCTCGAGGCCATGGCCGACCTCAAGACCAGCGAAGAGGAACACCCCTACATGGCCGAATTCTTCACCCGGGTGGGCATCCACACCGCCACGGTGGTGGTGGGCAACTTCGGCAGCGACGACCGGCTCAACTACACGGTCATCGGTGACGGGGTGAACCTCGCGAGCCGCCTCGAGGGGCTCAACAAGGTCTTCGGCACGCAGATCATCGTCAGCGAAGAGACCGCCTCGGAGACGGGTGACCTCTTCCTCCTGCGGCGGTTGGCCAAGGTGGCCGTGGTGGGCCGCACGGCGCCGTGCACGGTCTATGAACTCATGGGCACGTCCGAATCGGCCACAGAGGCGAAGAAGAACCTCATCGCCCGTTACGAGGAAGCCCTCATCCGCTACTTCGACCGTGACTTCGCCGGCGCCCTCGAGCTCCTCAAGGAGCTCTCCACCGACGACGCCCCCTCGGCCTGGCTCGCAGCCCGCTGTGCCACGCTCACCAGCGCCGACCTCCCCGAGACCTGGAACGGCGTCATCACCATGGAAGGGAAATAGGTGCCACCCAATGCCCGTGGTACAACGTATATCGTCTGGAATGATCCTTGTGGCCGCCCTTTGGCTCGCTTCCGTCCTGGCCGGTTGCGATGACGACAGCACCACGGAGCTCGATGGATGCAGGACCGACAACGGTGGATGCGAACAGATCTGCATGCCCCGTGAATCCGGAGGGTGGAACTGCGCCTGCGACGCAGGATATGTCCTGGATGGCGACGGTTCAACCTGTTCCGAGATCGATGAATGCCTGGTTGACAACGGGGGCTGCCAGCAGGTCTGTACCAACGAGCCGGCCGGAGACTACACCTGCTCCTGCACTCCCGGATACGCCATTGATGAGGACGGACGCTCCTGTCTGGACGTGGATGAGTGTGCAGAGGGCCTCGGGGGCTGCGCGCAGATCTGCACCAACGAACCGGCCGGAAGCTACACCTGCTCCTGCGACCCCGGCTTTTCACTCAACAATGACGGCCGCGCCTGCGATCCCATCGACCCTTGCGAAACAAACAACGGGGGATGTGAACAGGAGTGCGTCTACCTTGGCCCCGGGGAGGCCGAGTGCGCGTGCGGAGAGGGTTTCCTCGCCCCCGACGGTGTCTCCTGCGTAACGGATCCCTGCTCGTTTTCCTGTCAGAGCGTGGAATTGTGCGATTTGGGCGCCATCGCGCTCGACGACAACTGCGATGGTGCCGTCGACGAGGGGTGCTCCTGCACGCCCGGCGCCGTTCAAACGT
>QKIM01000553.1 GCA_003249585.1 Deltaproteobacteria bacterium | reverse complement strand
AAGGTGCTCGACGAGCGCCTCAAGAACATCGGCAACAGCTACCTCGACGTTCTGAAGACGCCCCCCATCAAGGTTCCCAAGCTGGGCAGCTTCTGCCACTCGGAGAGCGGAGAGGTGGCCGGCATGGCCGTCATCAATGAAAAGGGAAAGGTGATCGCCACCCAGGCCCTGGATCTCGAGGACAGCTGGTGGGAGCGGGTCCGCGTCTTCTTCGTGGAACAGAAGACCTCCTACGTCGCTGTTCCTGCCAAATCCGGAGGGGATCTTGTGGAGAGTCTGCGGAACAACGAGGGCAATTTCCTCGCCTTCATTCCCGTGAAGGCCGACGCCCTCAGCGAGAGCGCGGCGTTCGTGGAGGGGCGATCCGAGGGAGACAGAGCCGAGATCTGTGCCGCCATCGCCTTGGCCCGGCGTCTGATCAACCCCATGAGGGAGTACAGCCAGCTCTCCCCGGCGCTCATCCTGCCCGAGCGGATCACCGACGGGATCGACCGCGATGAGCTCGGGCGCTACCTGGAGGAACAAAAAGGGCTCGCCCTCATGGATCCCAGCCTCGAGCGCATCCCCGCGCGAGTGCTGCCCGCCGTCCCCGCCGGGCATGTCACCTCCGGGGGCCGGCTCAACCCCACGGTGAAGAGCATCGAGGATGTGAAGGTGGGCATGACCCTCAAGGGAATCGTCATCAACCTCACCAAATTCGGGGCCTTCGTCAATATCGGGCTCTCGCAGGAAGCCCTCATCCATGTGAGCGAGATGTCCGACACCTTCGTCAACGATCCCGCCGAGATCGTGACGCTCGGTCAGCAGGTGGAGGTGACGGTGGTCAACGTTGACATGGAGAAGGGCCGCATCTCCCTCTCCCTGCGCACCAATCCCCGCATCTTCGAGGGCAAGCCCCCCCGTCCCCGCTTCGATGACCGCAAGAAGGGCCGCGATGAAAAGTACCAGAGTCCCGCCCTGCGTTCCCAGGCGCTCAAAGACCTGGAGAATCTCTTCAAGAAATAAAATAGCGTCCGGAAAGAACAGCCGTAAGCCGGGTTCTGTTTCTCCGTCCCCGAGGGGGCGAAGAGGCGGTTATTCATCTAGGCCGTGGATTACTCCACGGCTCGAGCAACTACCGGGCAGCGAATGGACAGGCGACCACTGCCCTCTGTCTTGCTTCGGATGGGGTTTACCATGCGCCCCCCGTCACCGCGGGGCCGGTGCGCTCTTACCGCACCTTTTCACCCTTACCGGTCTGGCGAACCAGGCCGGCGGTATATTTTCTGTGGCACTTTCCTTCGGATCACCCCGACTGGGCGTTACCCAGCATCCTGCCTGTTGAAGCCCGGACTTTCCTCCGACAGAGAATCCTGCAGGCAACCGCCGCACTGCCTTTCCGGACGATGATGCGATACCAGAGTTCGCGCCGCTGATCCAGCAAAATGTCCAGGGATCGAATTGGGTTTGCACAACCCGCTGATTTTGGTATTTTCAGCTGCCGGCCCCGTCGGGCCGCGGGTTTACCATCGAGGAAAGCACATGAAAGTTTCTCAATTAGTCGGAAGAACATTACGCGAAGACCCCAAGGACGCCAAGCTGGCCAGTCACAAGATCCTGCTCCGCGGCGCCTACATGCGTCAGGTGGCGGCGGGAATCTACTCCCTGCTCCCCGTGGCCTTCCGGATCAAAAGCAAAATCGAGCGCATCATCCGCGAGGAGATGGACCGGGTCGGTGGGCAGGAGGTGCTCCTGCCCGTCGTCATGCCGCGGGAACTCTGGGAAGAGGCGGGCCGATACGAGAGCGTGGGCCTCGAGATGCTGCGCTTTCGTGATCGCACAGGGAACGACATGCTCCTGGGCATGACCCATGAGGAGCCCGTGGTGGCGCTTGCCCGCAGCGAGATTACCTCCTATCGTCAACTGCCCGCCATGATGTATCAAATCCAGACCAAGTTCCGTGACGAGGCGCGCTCCCGCGGAGGGCTCATCCGCGTCCGTGAGTTCACCATGAAGGATGCCTACTCCTTTCATGTCTCCCAGGAGGATCTGGAAGAGTACTACAAGGAGGTCCACGCGGCCTATGTCCGGATCTTCAAGCGGGCAGGGCTCACGAAGTTCATCGACGTCGAGTCCGACTCGGGCATGATCGGTGGCGCTGTCTCCCACGAGTTCATGGAGCTCACGCCCGATGGGGAGGACACCCTCATCATCTGCGAAGCATGCGGGTACCGTGCCAACAAGGAGATCGCCACAACGCCCTTTACCCAGCGCCAGGATCCTCTGGAGCCCATGGTCAAGGTCCCCACTCCCGGGAAAAAGACCATCGAAGAGGTCGCCGGGTTCCTGGGCATGTCGGAGGAACAGACCGCCAAGGCCGTGTTCTATGTCCATGAACAGAAGAAGCTGGTATTTGTGCTCATCCGGGGCGATCTGGAGGTCAACGAGACCAAGCTCCAGAAGATCCTCGGTCCCGGCGAGCTGCGTCCCGCCCATGACGAGGAGATCACCGCCGCCGGAGCAGTACCCGGCTATGCCTCCCCCGTGGGGCTCGACGCAAAGAAATTCACCCTCATCGTCGACCCCACCATCACCTTCACCACCAACCTCGTGACCGGCGCCAACGAAGAGGACACCCACTACACCGGGTTCAACTACGGCCGTGATCTCACGGGCGGCCAGATCGCCGACGTCGCTGTCCCCCGCGAGGGAGATCCCTGTCCTTCCTGCGGCGCCGGGCTCACCATCTCCCGCGGTATCGAGATCGGCAACATCTTCCAGCTGGGGGCCAAATATTCCGAGCCCATGAACTGTCGCTATCTCGACGAGAACGGGAAGAGTCAGACCCCTGTCATGGGGTGCTACGGCATCGGTGTTGGGCGGCTCCTGGCCTCTGTCATTGAAGAGTGCCATGACGACTACGGTCCCGTGTGGCCCATCTCCGTCGCCCCCTATCAGGTCCAGATCAACTCCCTGGACATGAAAAAGGGCGACGTGGCCGAGGTCTCGGAGCATCTGTACGAGGCGCTCCTGGCCGAGGGGATCGAGGTCCTGTGGGACGACCGCAACGAGAAGGCCGGGGTGCAGTTCAATGACGCCGATCTCCGCGGGATCCCCTTTAGGCTCGTCGTCTCTCCGCGCAACCTGCAGTCTGGGGAGATCGAGTTCAAGATTCGCGGGACCAAGGACGGCGAGCGATGGAAGATCAGCGAGGCTGTGGAGAAGTGTGTGAAGAAAGTGCGGGAAGCCCTGGCTGTTTATGATAATATGCAGGCATGAGCGGGTATCTCCCACACGAGGATGAGGTCTCCCCGACCTTTCTTGGCGCCCTTCACGCACATCTGGTCATCACCATCCGGGCGGCACTGACCCTGTGTATCGTCCTGGCTGCAGCTGGGCTCATGTGGGTCGCCTTCGCCTCAAACTACCGCGCCGGCGAGACGCGAAAGAATCTCGCCCAGGCCATAGAGACCTCCTATGGGCTTCGTGTCCGGCCCTCTGAGCTCCTCCTCCTGGGAGGCATCCCCTCCACATCCCGTCCATTCCCAGTCGCCAGACCCTGCGTATTCCTCGCTGCGTCGACGGGGGGCAAAGACGTCTATTATGCCTGGGCCCGGGTGAGCTCCAGGGGAGTCCCCCTCTCGGTCTCGACGCCTGTCAATCTCTCGGCGACCCCGGGGCTGGACGAACGGATTCTGGTGGCCGCCGGTGTAAAAGTGGCCTTCTTCGTTCCCGGCCAGGCGATCCATGTGGTTCGCTTTCCCCCTGCTGGCGCGGCGGATATCCGAAGCATTGGAGCGCTTGAGCGCACGCTGAGGACGGGCAGCCCGCGTCCCCCCCGCCACTGGTCCGTGTCTGTCCCCTATCCCAAGGTCGCGCTGAAATGGACGGGAAACACCCTCCTCGCCGCGCCGCCAAGGGGAAAGGGGACCCCGCTGTCTCTGGATACCGACACGGGGCACCTGATCGGCAGGCCCGGCTCGGCGCTTCGTGAGCACGCCGCGGCCCCCATGCCCGCGGAGCGGCTGCTTCGGCGCCTGGGGGACACCCTGAAATCGAGGTTCAGCCTATGACTCCCACGCAGTTTGCCGTCATGGCAGGCGTCTTCCTCATCCTCCTCATGACCATCATGGTGGCCATGTTTCTCTTCTCCGTCAGTTTCGGAGGGAAGAAGCTCCAGCGGCAGCCCTTCGGCCCGCTGCTGGCCATGTTCAAGGCACATTACGAGACCTTCCCGGACAATACCGCCGTGGAAGGCGGCGCCGGGCCTCTGGACGCCGAGATTGAGCACTGTCTCAGGGAGGGGGCCCTCATCCGTGCCCGGCATCTCGCCATTGCCCGCCGTGATATGGGTGATGATCCCGACTTCACGCTCCCGGAGCTGCGGGAGGTTTTGCTTCCCGACATCATCCGCATGAAGCGTTCCATTTCTCCAGAGCTCTTCGCGGCACATATCGCGCATCCTCTTATCCAGAACCATCTCACTCCCATCTTTGCCTCCCTTTCCCGCCCCCTGCTGCGCTATTCGGCGCAGAATCCCATCAACTTCAACCTCAAACCGGAGAAGCGCGCGGGCAATCATCACGATCTCGACACCATCCTCGGCTACCACTCCAGGGTTTCACGGATCGTCCTGACCTTTGAGCCCGAACTGTACCTCGAGCGCGATGTGATGATCGGGCATGCCAATACGACAAAGATAGGACAGTGGTTTCCCTCCATCGCCGTGGGGCGGGACTTTCTCAACCTGCCGGAGAACGAACAGCTCTTCCTGTTGGCCTCCAAGGCGGCACTCTTCAGGCCAGAGATCCGAATCCTGCTGCCGTTCCCGACGGAGCGGGACTTCATGGAATTCGGGACCGAGATCGTCAAGTTCCAGACTGATCGGCCCTCCATCCTCATGAACAAGATCTTCCGCACCCTCGACGACGAGGAGGTGGAGCTGGTCAAGAAGAGCCTCAAAGAGATGCCCGAGCTCGACCCCTTCGAGCTCAACGAGTGGCGCCGCGGAGCCATCCTCAGCGCCCACCGCATCGGGTTCATCCTCGTGGACCGGTGGCCCGACATTCGCCGTGTGCTGGAGCGGGACGGCTACCCTGGCAGTATAGATGATCTTCTGTCCTATATGACCTCGGGGGGCTTCATCGAGACTCTGCGGGCCCTCGGTGTCTTCCCGGGCGACGATTCCATCTCTCCCCCGCTGGCCTAGCGCCGCTCCCTCTTCCGAGCGGTCACCGATGACAAAAGCTGAGCACGGGGTCGATTTCTGGTAGAGTAGGTCGATGCTTCCCCTCTCTCGCCCGACCCTCCTCCTGTGGGCCGCTGCAACGCTGCCCTACGTGCTGCTGGCGCTGGCGCCAGGACGACTGCCCTACAGCGAGGCGCACCTGATGGGTCGCTGCTACACTGTGCTGGCGATCATCGTGGGGATTGCGCAGCTCGTGTCCTTATTTCGCCTCCCCAGGGTCGCGCCGCGCAACCAGGTGCGGATCCACTTCGGGCTCCCTTTGGTCACCGTGGCGATATTTCCCTTTCTCTACGGGGCCTGGGTAGGGATCTCGGCCTACGACCGGCTCTGGTACTTCGTGGAGACGGCCTCCATGCTGCTTTGGGTGCTGCCGCTGACCTGGCATCTGGGGGTCAAGCTGGAGGTGTACCGGCCGGAAGTATCCCACCGGGGATTCATCAGCCACCTGATCATCAAGTGTATCGCCATCCTCGAGACATCCATCGCCGCAGGTTTCTATACGCATGGGGTCCTCGTTGGAACGCCCACCGAACTCCTTGGGAGTCTGCTCACGCTCAATCTGGTCATCCAGATCCCCCTGCTGCTTCCCCTGATTGCCTTCGCGGTACGGCTGGGCAGACCGCTCAAACAGTACTTCGGGGAGGAATGGACACGCAGCCTGCTGGCCGTCTCCTTTCGCCGCGCGCAGCTTTACCCCTATCTGCTCATCACCCTCGCCTTCATCTTCATGCTCATGGCCGTGAC
>QKIM01000097.1 GCA_003249585.1 Deltaproteobacteria bacterium | reverse complement strand
GGATCATCCGGGGGGGCGTATGGGCGCACACGACGAACCCCTGCTGGGAGTGCTCGACGAGGGTGCGCCACCGCTGCTCCGAGGCCTCGAGGGCCAGGGCGTTCCGCTTGAGATCGGTGATGTCACGGGCGAGGACGAGGATCTCCTTCTCTCCGGTCTGTTCATTCTCGACGAGGTAGGCGTTGTGATAGACCCAGCGATCCTTGCCCGAGAGCGTGCGAAAGTGATACTCCATGTCCATCACGACGCCGTGCTTGACCGCGAGGCCGCGCAGGGAGTGCGGTTTCTCGATGTACTGCATGAGCTCCGAGAGGTTCCGACCGCACAGCTCGGAGGGGTCCGTGACGCTGTCAGCGATATCGAGCAGGCGCAGGATCCCGGCGTCGAGGTAGACGATGGTGCCGTCCATCCGGTACCGGTACATACCCACCTTGGCGATGGTCATGGCCTCTGTGCGGATGTGGGCCAGCTCCTCCTCGGAGGGCGCATGGATCGTCTGCCGCACTGCAGGGGCGCCGCTTTGCGTAGAGATACAGCGCCCCGCGCGCTGGCAGGAATCCCTCCACCTGCGGGTGCTCCCCTGCAGGACATTGGTAACAACAGTGTTTCGGGACGCAGCTGACAGGGACGCTGACGTGACCGAGGGCGTGAGCCCCGCTGCAGCCAGCGCGAAGCAGGCCGCCCCGGTGAGGGTGGCCTCCCTCGAGGCCAGGAGGGTCAGCGGACGGTGGAGCGCAGCGGAGAGGTATTCCACAAACTCGCGGCTCTGGGTGCCGCCGCCGGAGATATGCAGACTCCCGGCCGGGACTCGTCCGGCGAGCGCATGAACCGCGTCACTCACCTCTCCGGACAGCGCCTCGAGCAACAGCGCCGCGGCGATGGATGGCTCCTCAATGAGTTGTGTCAGGGAGATGGCGCTCCCCCGATTCCATCTCGGGAGATCGTGGGGAATGGGGCACTCCACGCCGGCGTGGATCATGGCGTCTACGGAGTCGAAGCCCAGCTTCCTGGACTTCTCGTGGAGGACGGCGCCGAAGTAGCCGATGAAGCGCTCCATCACCCATTGGCCGGGAAGCACGTGCGGCAGTACGATGCTGCCTCCCTCCGGCGGGAGGAAGCGGACCATGGGGACCTGCACCGTCGCCGAGGTCCCGAGGTTGATGAGGGTGTCGCCCGGCCGCTTCATCCCGGACCCCAGGAGGGCGCACTGCTGGTCGGCGCCTGCCATGACCAGGGGGATCCCCTGTAAAAGGCCCGTCGCCCTGGCTGAGCCGTTGTTGAGGGCGCCCACAACCTGCCCCGTCGGCAGCAGCTCCGGGAGACCGCTCATGGAAAGCCCGGTGAGCTCCAGCAGGACCTGGTCCCAGGTGAGGAGGCTCGAATCGAAGAGCCCCGTGGCACCGGCGAGAGAGGGGTCCGTGACGGGGGGGGCGCCGAGCCGTCGCAATACGAAATCCCCCATGGAGAGCAGCATGCCACCGTGGGCGACGGCCCGGGCCCAGCGGGTCTCCGGGTCCGCGAGGCGGAAGATGGGGAGGAGGGGGAGCACGGGGAGTCCCGTGGCGCGGGTGAAGGCCACCTCGCCGATGCTGGTCAATACCGCGTCGAGCCCGGCCCTGGTGACCGTCGCCTGCCAGGAGACGGCCGGCGTGACAGGCTGCCCGGTGTCGTCGGTGACGACCATGGAGGCCCGCTGGCTCGACAGGGCCAGGGCCGAGACGGAGCCGGCCTCCCAGGCCCTGTTGGAGACGACCGTGGCCAGGGCGGTGAGCGCGGCCGAGCAGTAGGCGTCGGCGTCGAAATGCCCGGTCTGGTCATGGGGGGGTGGTGCGGCGACCCGGGCCAGACCGAGGGGGCTCCCGTCATGGGCGAACAGACCGGCCTTTATCCATGTGGTTCCCAGATCCAGGGCGGCGACGAGGGTACTCATTCCCGCTCTCCGCCGCCGCGGCACGATTGGCTCTTTTTTCTCATGTCATAGACATGACGCCCCTTGAGGCGTCTGTCAACGAATATGACGCAACCGTCCGATATTCTAGAGGAGGGGAGGGGGTGTCGAATCCTTGTCGCGTGACGCGGCGGGCCAGTATCGCGCGTTGTTTCGGGTTTTGTTTTTTCATCGATGAGGGTATCATGGGCCCAACCCGAAGGGAGGACCCCATGCGTCCCATCCAACGCCTCGTTCCCACGGCCCTCGCTTGCGCCCTGGCCTTTGTCGCCTGCAAGAAGGGCAAGAGCGACAATAAACCCGTGGTGGTGATCAAGCCGCCGGTCAAGCTGGACATCAACACCGTCAAGAACACCAAGGCGGGGGCGACCCTTTTGCCCAAGCTGCGGCTCGCCAAGGCCGAGGGGCTGCTCTTCGCGGGGAAATACAGCGAGGCCCTCACCGTCTATGATGAGCTCGGGAAGCTCAACGGGCTCAGCGCCGAGGCCCGCTCCCAGCTCTTCGCGGGCATGGCCGAGGCCTACATGGGGCTCAAGCGGTATGAGGAGTCCGTTGTGGCCTGGGAGAAGGTCATCGCCATCCGCGCCAACGACCCGAGCCCCGTGCACAACATCGCCGCGGTGTACATGACCGCCGAGAAGCTTCCCAAGGCCCAGGAGTACCTCAAGAAGACCCTGAAGCTCGACCCCTACAAGCTCGACGCCTACCTCGACCTTTTGCAGGTCATGAACAAGCTCTCCGCCCCGGAAAAAGAGGTCGTGGAGGTGGCCACGGCCCTGGCGACCCACCGCAACAAGATGGTGGAGTTCCTGGGGAGTGTCTCCGAGAAATCCGACATCTACACCATCGTGCGGTACCTGGACTACCTTCTGTCCATGCCCGAGAAGGACGACGGCGGCAAGGTCTCCCTGCGCTTTCTCGAGAATGCCCTCAAGCACCGCAGCGCCGTCATCCGCGCCAAGACCGGCGAGCTGGCCGTGCGCACGGCCGAGGGCGCCAAAAAGATCTTGGAGCTTCTGAAGACCGAGAAGGATCTCATGGTGAAGAAGGCCTGGGGCAAGGCCCTCAAGCGGCTGGGACACCAGGTGCCATGAGTCTGTGCGTCGTTGAGGGACTGGAAAAACGGTATCCCGGTGTCCGGGCGCTGGCGGGGGTGGGGTTTCGCCTGCGCAAGGGCGAGATCACCGGCCTCGTGGGCGCCAACGGCGCGGGCAAGAGCACCTGTCTCAAGATCATGACCGGCCTCATGACCCCCACGGCCGGGCGGGTGCTCATCAAGGACGTGTCGCTCTTCCCCGACCCCGAGCGGCGCCGCGGCGCCATGGGCTATCTGCCCGAGGGCAATCCCCTGCCTATGGACCACCGCGTCACGGAATATCTGGACTTCATGGCGGCCCTCAAGCCTCGTCACAAACGCCCGCGACGCGAGCTGCGCGACGAGATGCTGGAGACCATGGGCCTCACCGATGTCTCCCGGCGGTTCATCGGCACCCTCTCCTCTGGCTACCGACAGCGCGTGGGGCTGGCGGCGGCCTTCATGGGCTGGCCGCCCCTCATCTTCCTTGACGAGCCCTCGCGGGGCCTCGACCCCTATCAGATCGAGATGCTCTCGGAGCTCATCCGCAAGGCCAGCAGGCAGTCGGCCGTGCTGGTCTCCTCCCACGGGCTGGACGAGCTGGAGCGCATCGCCTCGCGGTTTCTGCTGCTTCGGCTGGGGGAACTGGTCCATGACGGTCCCCTCCCCGAGGGTGTCAGCACGCTGCGGGAGTTCTTCCTGAGCGCCGGGAGGGACGCATGAACACCCTGCGCATCGCCTGGCACGAGTTCATCAAGACTCTGCGTACCCCCTCCTTCTATTTTGTGGCGGCCCTCTTCCTGTTCTACCAGGGGATCGTCTTCTCCATCACCGTCTCCCTCAGACACCACCCGCTGTCTCCGCCGGGGCCACTCCTGGCGCCCTTCTTCGGCGGACCCTTCTGGTTCTGGCCGCTTCTGATCCTGGTGGTGGTGGAGCTGTCCCACGGCGCCATCAGCCGGGAGCGCAACGAGGGGACCCTGGAGCTGCTCCTGGCCTCGCCCGCCTCGCCGGGGGCCGTGGTCGCTGGGAAATATCTGGGCATCACGGCCCTGTTCTCCTTGCTGTGGCTCATGACCCTGCCACTCGTCGGGCTGCTGATCCTGTATCTCCCCGCCAAGGTCTCCGTGGCCGCCGCCCCCCTGGTCACGGGATACCTGGGGGCCATCCTCGTGGGGGCCGCGGGGCTCGCGCTGGGGATCTTCTTCTCCTCGCTCACCGCCGACACGCGCCTCTCCGGCATGCTCACCTTCGTGGTGCTCTTTTTGCTGGTGCTCCTCAAGATCCTGGTCAACCAGAGCTACGGCATCATCACCTCGCCGGCCCTCATCAAGGTCCTTGGGTATTTCAACTTTCTGGACTACATGGAGACCTTCGCCCGGGGCAACGTGCGGGGGGTCCACCTGGCCATCCTCGCGGGCATCATCGTCCTGAGCGTCCGGGGCGCCACGCTGCTCATCGGGATCCATCAGCGGGTGCACCGTCTGTGGGCGGCCGCCGACTTCGTGATCCTCGCGCTCATCCTGGCGCTGATCACGGCCACGGCAGGCTTCGGGGACCACACCTGGAGGCCCGACTCCCGCGACATCGACCCTCGGCTGGCCGAACGGCTCGACACCCTGCGGGAACCCGTGACGGCCTCCCTCTTCACCTCCGGCGCCGTCTCCAACCTCCACTTCGCGCCCCTCGTGCAGATCGAGAACTCCCTGACCCTCTTCTCGGCCCGCAGCCGCAACTTCTCCTGGCGCAAGATCCCCATCGCGCGCCCTGGCCTGGCGGCACGGACCCTGGCGACCCGCTTCGGCCTCAAGCTGGAGAACCTCCAGCGGGACCGCACGGGCCTCGAGGAGGGTGTGCTCGTGGTCGAGGCCGGCAGCCGCTTCAAGGTGATCCCCCTCTCCACCATCGTCACCGCCGACATCCACCGTCAGCGCATCCGCTTCAAGGGGCTCAGACTCGAGGCCGAGCTGGCCAGCGCCCTGGCCTTCCTGGCCGACCCCCAGGGGCTCACCCTCTGCGTCACCGCGGGCCACGGAGAGAAGAGCATCGCCAGTCCGGGTCCGCTCGGGCTCACCCGCCTCATGAACGGCTTCAAGGCCTCGGGGTGGAGCATCCGCGACCTCTCGCCCATCCCGTCGTCCATCCCGGCACGGTGCACCCTCCTGTTCATCCCATCGCCCACCAAGGCCTTCCTCCCCGCCGAGGTCGAGGCCGTGGAGAGCCACCTTCTGCATCAGGGCGGCCTCGTGGTCACCGTGGACGAGGAGGGCGTCTTCCCCGACCGCCTCGCCCGGATGCTGGGGCGCTGGAACCTGGAACCCACGGGCAGCCGGGTCCTCGACCCCAAGAAGAGCGTCGGCAAGACCGGCGGCTGGCTCTGGGCGGCCATGGTGGGCGGCACCCTCGCGGAGAAGAACTGGCGGGTCGTCCTCGAGGGGCCACGGGAGCTCAGGGTGGGGCCCAGCGTCCAGGTGCTCCAGGACTCCTCCGGTGAGGCCCGCAGGGTGGCCGCCGGCCCGCGGATGAGCGGCACCCGTGGTCGTGGCACCGCCGTGGTGGCAGCCATCAACGGGCCCGAGACGCCCGGGAGGGTTGCCGTGGTGGGGTACACGCTGCCCTTCCTCAACCGCTCCCTGGATGAGCGGGGCGAGTCCAGCGACAGCGCCGTGGAGCTCCTGCGGTATCTGGCGGGGTGGGGCGGTCGCAAGACCACCAGCGTGCCCATCCCCGAGATGGCCATCGTGCACCACCACCTGAACCTCAAGTCGTCCCACATCACCACCGTCCACCTCTTCTCCATGCTGCTGTGGCCGCTCTTTGCCATGAGCCTGGGGATCTGGGTGGCCTTCAGGAGGCGAAGATGAAGAAGTCAGACTCCCCGAAGCCCTCCTCCGGTGGTCCCATTCGGCTCAGGAGCACCCTCCTGGCCAGCTCCGACATGCGCTTCTTCTCGTTGGGACGCATGGCCCTGGCGTCC
>QKIM01000187.1 GCA_003249585.1 Deltaproteobacteria bacterium | reverse complement strand
GTGGATCTTGCCGTTGAAGGAACCATAGAAGTTCATCGGGTTGCTCGAAGACATCGGGGAAGAGTCGGCGTAGACGATGGTCCCCGCGGGCTGGGGCGGAGCCGACATGAGTCGGATGGGGAGATAGTCATAGCTGGGACCGCGGAAGAACTCGCCGCTCAGGTGCATGAACACCTTGAGGGGGCCGAACTCCTTGCCGAACATGCCGTAGGCGCGGAAGACGTCCATGTCGCCGGGTCCGGAACCTCCGCCGATGCCAAGCTGGAAGCCGTTGATGTCGTTATAGTCCTTGGTGATGATACTGGTGATTCCCAGATAGGAGTTGGCGCCCCAGAGCACACCACCGGGGGAGGACATGGACTCGATCCTCTTGACCAGCTCCAGGGGCCAGCGCCGGATGGTGGCCTGGATGTTGAAGATGGGGTCGAAGAGCGAGACGCCGTCCTGAACGAGAAGAACTCCCTGAGAGCTGCCGGCCGTGGTAATCAGCGGCATGTTGTCGTACTGTCCGTTGGCCGGGAGGATGGAGGGGACGAAGGCCAGGGCGTTGAGGATGTGCCTGAAGCCGTAGTCACCGATGTCGTCCTCGGTGATAATGGTAATGACGGCGGGGGCCTCCTGGACCGTGGTCTCGCCCTTGGTGGCGGACTGGACCATCTTCCTGAGCCGCAGCGCCTTGTCCTCGGCGGACGTGTCTATGCCTTTGCGTGAGGGACCCTCGCCGAGATCCATGTCCTCGTCGGAGTCGGAGAAGAGCAGGTTGCCCCTGGGGCCCTGGGCCGAGACCACGGGGGCGAAGGAGAGGATGCAGGTGAGCGTGAAGAATATCGGGAGCGCTTTGGTATTCACGGAAGACTCCTACTGGTAAACGATGATGAACTCGATTCGACGGTTCGCGGCCCGGTTCTTCGCCGTGGTGTTGGGTTTGACCGGGAACTTGGAGCCGTATCCGACGGCCTGCAGGCGGAAAGCCTCGACGCCTTTGCTGATGAGGTAGAGGCGCACGGCCACGGCTCTTGCCGTGGCGAGGTAGCGGTTCCTCGCCTCGCGGCCCTGCCCCCTGTCCGTATGGGCTTCGATCCTGACCAGCCGGACGGCGGTGTTCGCCTTGAGCAGGTTGGAGATGCCGAGCAGCATGGGCAGGGACTTGCGGGCGATGACCGCCTTGCCTTTCTCGAACTCGATCCGTCCTTTGAGATGGATCCGTCCGCCGCGGATGGCGGGGCCCATGGAGGCATCGGGGCAGCCGTCGGTGTCGTCGATGCCGTTGAAGGTTTCTTTTTCGTTGGGACACTTGTCGTCTTTGTCGGGGATGCCGTCACCGTCGTTGTCGTTGTCGGGACAGCCGTCGTCGTCCTTGAATCCGTCTTTGTCCTCTTTGGTGTCCTTGAAGTTGTTCTTCTTGTCGGCGTCCTTGCCGGGACAGGCGTCGGCGGAGTCGAGGATGCCGTCACCGTCGTTGTCGGGATCGGGGCAACCGTCGGAATCTTCAAAGCCGTCTTCGTCCTCGGGCTCGAGGGGGCATTTGTCGAGCTTGTCGGGGATGCCGTCCTGATCGTTGTCGGGATCCGGGCAGCCGTCCTCATCTTCGAAGCCGTCCTTGTCCTCGGGGTTGTCGGGACAGGCGTCCACGTCATCGGGGATGCCGTCTCCGTCGCGGTCTCCCACCTTCGTGACCTTCTTCACGATGGCTCCGTGCCAGACGAGATGGGCGCCGACCCGGTAGGGGACTTTGCGGCCGAATTCAGAGGAGAGGCCTGCGTCGGTTCCGCCCATCACCTGCACGGAGACTGTCTCGGACGGTCGCCACAGGAGGCCGGCCTGGAACTCCACGGGGGAGTCCCGGAAATCGATGTTGGAGGTGTCCTGCGGGAGGAATTCCACGGGCAGGTACTTGGTGCCGCCCAGGACGAAGGAGACCGAGGAAAAGATGTCGTAGCGCGCACCCAGGGAGAGATGCAGCTCCTCACCGGAAGAGAGCAGTACCCGGGTGGGATCCACGGGGTCGGTGACCTGGAAATTCTCTCGCATCAGATAGTGCGCGTTGGCGAAGATAGACAGCCGGCCACGTTTCCAGCCGGCCACGAGGCCGGGTTTCAGCGCGAGACCCTGTTCGCCGGCGAAGACCTCTTCGACGCCGAAGGGGAGGATCAGGGCGAGCCGCAGGGCCGCCGCGAATCCACCAGCCCGGAAGAGCGTGTATTTGAGGGCGAATTCCATATCGCCGGGCACGGACTTTGGAATGTTGTCCTTCATGGTGTTGAGAGGGTCATTGTAAACAAACCCCCAGTCGTTATCCATGTCGAAGGCCTCGTGGGGGCCGACGCGGTGCAGGGGCATGTACACGGACAGCTCCAGATTCTTCATGAGCCCGATGCTGACGCCCAGGTCGACCGTGGTGATGTATTTCAGCGCGTTGCGGTTGTCGTTGACGCTGGTGCCCGAGAAGTCGAGGTACAGAGGGGTGCCGACGAAGGAGAACCCCATGACGATGTCCACGGTCGCCTTGTAAAGGGCGATGGGAGATTCCAGGTTGAGGAATCCCAGTGAGCTCCCCGCCGGTCTGAACAGCTGCACGGGGATGCCGCGGTCACGCGTCGCATGTGCTGCACCTGCGGGAAGGAGCAGAAGGCACGCAAGCAGGACGGGGAGCATACGGGCCGGTTTCAAGACGGTTCTGGAGGGAATATGCATAATGGCAGGTGCCCTTTCCTTTTAATTGAGCCGTGTTCCGTCCACGTACTGGACAAAGATGGCCCCCTGGGAGGAGCCGCCCTGAAGCGATTTGGGGAATTGCATGTCCCAGTCGAGGCAGGTGGAGCCTTCGGCCCAGTCGTCACACAGGCCGAAGTAGCTCGTGAGCTCGGCGCCGAAGTACATGACCACCCCCGTGTCGGAAGTGTATGCGCGATCGGTGCCAGGAGTGAGGACCGTATAGCCGCCCGTTCCGTCCTTGTCGAGGAAGGCGATATCCGTGCCTGGAATGGACTGGTTGGTCTTGTAAAAGGGAATGACCCCGTCGATGGGCGTATGATCGCCGTTATTGTTGTGATTGTAGATCCCGATCCACGTGCCGCAGCGGTAAATATCGTTCTCGCTGCATGAAACGGAGGCATTGAGGAAACCCGCGGGGAGGGCGGCGTGCCACTGGTCCAGCTGCTCCTTGGCGATGGCTACTGCCGGTACGCCGATGAGGTTCACACCCTCGGAGGCGCGATAGGCAGTACCGGTGAAGAGCCAGTTGATGGGAGTGGCGTCGGCGGTCGACCAGCCGGCGTCACGAACCACGAGAGCCACATAGCCCTGGGATGGGATGTGGATGCCTTCGGCCTTGAATCCACCGGTCTCGGGATCGATGGTCGCGACCCCGAGGGGGACCGATTCGTCACCCACCGAGGCGTAGTCCAGGGGATCATAGACTACGATCTCCAGGGTCGCCAGTTTGCTCGCGTCGTCGATTTCGGCCTCCATGAATTCCGTGGGGGTCTCGGGGTTGACGAAATAGGTCACCTTGCCGTTGAGACAGATGGCGCCGTCCGGGCTGGGCGGTGGACACTCGGGCAGGTCGCCGCCGCCGGTCGCGCGGCAGACGAAGGCGGTCTCATCTTCGTTCCAGACGACCTCGGTGCCGGAGACACACACATCGACAGGGTTTACCCAGCAAGATTGGGTGTCGGCGTTCCAGTGCGTGCCGTTGGTGCACATATCGGGGCCTGCGTCGGTCTGGAAGAAGTTGACCGTGACGCAGACACCATCTTTTTCAACGGTTCCCTCGCCGCACTCCACCATGTGGCAGCCCGCGGCAAGAGAGAGGGTCAGTACCGGAATCAGGAGCAAGAGAGCGATTTTTTTCATGATATATCCTCTGCGCGCTTAGAAAAGCACTGGGTCTTCGTCAAGGTCGTTGTACAGGGTGAACTCCACGCGCATGGAGGACCCCATCGGATCGACCATGAGCCCGTGCCACACTCCCTCGAAAGTGTCTTTCTCCAGATAGCCAAAAAGCCCGTCCAGTTCACCGATGAGCAGGGTTCGTCCATCCGCCCCCGGAGGCAGGTTGACGTCGATGTTGTCCGTAGACACCCGCTGCGCATCGGTCTCTGCAGTAATGAAGAGCGTGGTGAGTTTGCCGAGATCGTACTCGATGGCAAGGTTGAAGCCCCCGATCTTGACGGACGTGCGGGGATCGGGACCATCGAGATATCCGTAGACGTTCCCGTTGCGTGGTTTTGTAACCTGGAACGGGTTTCCGAGATAATAATCGGCGTGCAGGCCTTCGCAGAAGGCGCGGGTCTCGTCTTCTTTGTATGCTATTTTCTCGGTGTAGACGCCAGCCGAGTCGGTGGTACAGGAGGGGGAGTCCACGCTGTTATCGTCGCTGCGCAGACCCTCGGTCTCACCCCACTCCAGGAAATTGTAGCCGGGGTTCGCCGCCCCGATATCGGACGGGGGAACGGAGACCATGACGTACATGTACCGCTCCATGTCGGGGTAGGGTGACTGGCACATGTCGAGGAACTGATCCGTCCCGTTGACGTTGAGCTCATCGTGAATGAACTGCATGCAGGGGTGGTGCACCTCGAAGATCGGTCGAATCTGGAAATTGAGGAGCCTGACGGTTCCCAGCCCCTCGAAGCCCGCGTGGAGCTCGTAGTGATGGACGTAGCCGGGATCCCCGGGACTGAGGTAGGTCAAGACATCCCCTGCCCTGATCCGCGAGGGGGTCACCAGGGTCTCGGCGTCCAGGGTACCCGGATCAAAGTTCCCGAGGAGCCGCGAGCCATGGAAGGGCTCGTCACAGGAAACGACTGAGAACAGCAACAACAGAATAGTTATGTTTCGCATGCCCCCATTTTATGGGGGAAGGGTGTGAAGTTCAACAATATTTATTGCATGAATGAAAAAACATTGCGCGGTGGGGCGTCAAGAAATCAGTGGGCTCGTCCCCGCGGCCCCGATTATTTTTTCCCGGCCAACTGTTAATTGCAAAGAAAAGCCTCTCGGTCTATAAACAGGGGACCTGAACCCCCGGGACGATCTGTGGTTCTCCATGGAGCCTCCCCCCGGCACGGAACAGGGATAGTCAGGGTATCTGCGCATAATTGCAGCGAATTTTGAAATTCCACTCTTTGCTCTGGAGGAATACCGGATGGCTCTTGAAAAACTCAGCAAATATCAGGAAGTACTCACTGAACACATCAAATTCATTGACGATACAGAGCCTGAAGATAAAAAAGAGAAGAAACATCTGGAAAAAATGAAAAAAGCGATCTCGGTGATGGTCGAGATGCTCCAGTCCGATGAAGGGGAGAGCTCGTCCGAGGAGACAGGGGCGCTCAAGGAGCAGATCACCACTCTCGAGAAGGCGCTCGAAGAAGCCAAAAAATCGGCGACTGAGCAGTCCGAAGCGCCGGCCCCCGGTGAGGACGCGATCCGGGAAGCGATCGAGAAGGAGTACGAGGAGCTCCTCGAAGACCTTGAAAAGGAGAACGAGGAGCTCAAAAAGAAGAACGAGGAGCTCGCCGCAGGTGGCGCTGCCCCTGCTGCTGACACGGCGTCGGGGGAAGAGGTGGAGAAACTCAAGACCCAGATCGCCACCCTCGAAAAAGAGAAGGCCGAATTGAGCGCGGAAAAGGCCGCGGCCCAAGAGCCCGAAGAGATAGACCTTGAGTCGGTCACCAGCGACATCCGCAAGGAAGTCCGCAAGGAATATAAAAAGGAAATCGAGTCCCTCAAGAAGACCATCGAGGAGCTCAAGGGGGCCGCGAGCACGAAGACGGCCGACGCTGCCGGCGAGGAAGCGTCCTCCGTGGTGGAGAAGCCCGAGGATTATCGCGATATCCAAGGATGGGAGGCTTATCTTGATGAACACCCCGACGACCCCGAGGCCAGGAAGACCATCCTGAATCTCGAACAGGAAGCCCGGGAAGAGGGCAACTACAAGCTGCTGGCCGAGGTCCTCATCGTCCGGTGCGATTTCGGGTTCGTCGAGAACGAGGAAGAGGAGGTCGCGCTCATCCATGAGGTCGCGCGTATC
>QKIM01000543.1 GCA_003249585.1 Deltaproteobacteria bacterium | reverse complement strand
GCCGTTCGGGCTCCTACGAGCTGGAGATCATCACCGATGCCGGGGTCAGGCGCTGGCTTCTGGTCACGGCGGTCCCCTACCCGGAGAAGGACGGCAACACCCGGTACGTGCTGGCGATCTTCCGGGATATCAGCGACCGAAAGGAGAACGAGGAGAAGCTCGAGGAGTACGGCGAGCAGCTCCAGGAGCTGGCCACGGAGTTGACCCTCGCCGAGGAGCGGGAGCGGCGGGCCATCGCTCAGGTGCTCCACGACGGGACGGGACAGAACCTTGCCCTGGTGATGAACCTGCTCAAGCAGCTCAAGGTGCGGCTGGGGAGCCAGGAGCCGTGTGACGAGCTGGATCGGTCCATCGAGGTCATCGAGCAGACCATCCGGTCCACGCGCTCACTCATCTACGATCTCAGCCCCCCCACCCTGTACAAGTTCGGGTTGCCCGCGGCCCTGGACGAACATTTCGAGAAGTTCCAAGCCAACTGGGGGGTGCGGGCGGAATTCTTCACCTCCCAGACCGTTCCGAGTCTCCCAGACGATCTCAAGATCCTCCTCTTCCAGGCGGTCCGCGAGCTCCTGGTCAACGTGGCCAAGTATGCCCAGGCCACGCTGGTGCGCGGCTATCTCAACTTCACGGGCGGGGAGATCACCATCCTCGTCGAGGACAACGGCCGCGGGTTCGAGAAGGAG
This sequence comes from Deltaproteobacteria bacterium, assembly GCA_003249585.1. GTDB lineage: Bacteria > Myxococcota_A > Polyangia > HGW-17 > HGW-17 > SZUA-580. The sequence goes on along the minus strand of QKIM01000543.1, from coordinate 5,363 downwards.
GATCTGCGGCGGGCCAAACGGGAGCGCAAGGGCTTCGGACTCTTCTCCATCGGCGAGCGGCTCCAGACCTTCCACGGGCACCTCTCCATCAACACCTCGCCCACGGGGACCCAGGTCGTGATCAAGGTCCCCCTCAAGGAGGAGGAACCATGACGCTCAGGATCGTGCTGGCCGATGACCACAAGCTCTTCATGCAGGGGCTCATGACGCTGCTGGAGGGGGAACCGGAGTTTCAGGTCGTGGGCACGGCAGCCAACGGCGCCGAGGTGGTGGAGCTGGTGCGCCGGACCCTGCCCGACGTGGTGATCATGGACGTGGACATGCCCGAGCTCGACGGTATCGAGGCCACCCGGGCCATCATCGGCGAAGGCATGACCGTCAAGGTGGTGGCCCTCTCCATGCACGACAACAAGTACCACGTGCTCCACATGCTGGAGGCGGGAGCGCTGGGGTATATCCTCAAGGACACGATTTTCGAGGATCTGGTCAAGGCGGTGAAGGTGGTCGCCAAGGGTGAGAGTTACCTGAGCCCCCGCATTGCCCGTGTGGTGATTCGGGAGATGTCCCGGCTTCAGGAGTCCGCGGAGGGCGCGCTGGAGACCCTCACCATCCGGGAGCAGGAGGTGCTCAAGGGGATCGCCGAGGGGAAGCGGTCCAGGGACATCGGCAGCGATCTGTTCATCAGCGAGAAGACCGTGGAGAACCATCGCAAAAACATCATGACCAAGCTCAATATCCACTCCATAGCCGAGCTCACCAAGTTTGCCATCAAGCACAACCTCACAGATCTGTAACCTGAAAAGCGTGGTGAGATCTCTGGGGAGGCCAGGGGGAGATCCATAAGACGCGCATGGGGCGTTCTGGGCTTCAAGGGCCCTCTTGGAGATCGGTTATTTGGTCACCGAGGTTGTGGTATTTTGCAGGTAAGTAGGCAGGAAAAAAGGAAAATCATGAAAAGACTGGCTCCCCGTCCTCAGGACAGCGTGTTCGCGTGACTGGTCTCTCCAGGGGCACTCAGAATCCACCTTTCCTAAAAAAAGTGAGACAGTTGGGGTAAAATCCGATTGATCACTTGACATCGGCCGGGTTTTAATCTAAATCAGCCCTCTTTGGAGTGGCCTTCTTGGCCATAATTTTTACGAATACACGCTTTTATGAGAGCTGGATCATGAACAAAACCTACAGTGCAAAACCAGGTGAAGTCGAACGTAAATGGTATGTGATTGATTTGGAAGGCGAAGTCCTCGGAAGAGCCGCCACCAAGATCGCCACCCTCCTCCGTGGCAAGCACAAGCCTCAGTATACGCCCCACGTTGATACGGGCGACTTCGTCATCGTCCTCAACGCCGACAAGGTGAAACTCACGGGCTCCAAGTGGTCCAAGAAGGTGTACTACAAGCACAGCGGGTACATCGGCGGTCTGACTACCTTTACGGCCAGCGAGATGCGCAACCGGCATCCCGAGCGGATCATCCAGTTCGCCGTCCGCGGCATGCTGCCCAAGACCAAGCTGGGCAACAAAATGATCAAGAAACTGAAGGTCTACAACGGCGGTGAGCACAGCCACGCCGCGCAGACTCCGGTCAAAATCACCATTGGGGAGATCAGGTAACTATGGAAAATAAAGAGAAAAGCTACGGAACTGGTCGGAGAAAATGTGCTGTCGCCCGCGCCTGGGTGAAGCCCGGCACCGGCAAGGTCATGATCAACCACAAGGACTACAAAGACTATTTCGTCCGCGAGACCTCCAGAATGGTGTCCATGCAGGCTGTTGAGCTGGTGGAGATGGCCGAGAAGCTCGACATCTACGCCACCGTGAGGGGCGGCGGTCTCTCCGGACAGGCCGAGGCCATCCGTCATGCCATCACCAGAGCGCTCTGCAAGTACGACAGCGACTTCAGAACTCCCCTGAAGCGTGCCGGCTATGTCACCCGTGATGCCCGCGTGGTCGAGAGAAAGAAATACGGCCAGAAGGGCGCCCGCGCCAGATTCCAGTTCTCCAAGCGCTAGTCCGCGCTGCCTCCCTCCTTCGCGAAAATCAGGCATTTTTTTCCCTTGCAATTGTTGCACCCCCCTGTTAGATACCTCTAACAGAGGTCATCTTGCCTGACGTACCCCCTCCTCCGCACAGAATCCTCTTTCTCGGCAACCATCTGGTGGGAAAATCCACCCTCCTCGCTGCCCTGGTAGGGGAGACACAGGGGGAGACCGGTCTCACCGGCTCCACCTTCAACGTGACCAGGACCTCCGCCCTCCTGGGTGGGCGGCCCGTGGAACTTATCGACACGCCTGGGATCAACACCTTGTTTTCACAGGACAACGAAGGAAGGCTCACCAGGACCTGTATCGTAGAGGGTGCGTACGACACCATTCTCCTGGTGATGGATCACAAGAGCCCCAAGCGGTCCACGGCCCTCTTCCATCAGTTGGCCATCCTCGGCAAGCCCATGGTCTGTGTCCTCAACATGCTCGATGAGGCCGAGCGTGTCGGTGTGGAGGTGGACCTCGGGGAGTGTCAAAAACTCCTGACGGTCCCCGTGGTCCCCACCACCGCCATCACTTCTGGGGGATCAGATCTCCTGATCAAGGCCCTTGGGGAGGCGCGGGTACCGACCGTGAACTCCTTCGCGCGCTACCTCAACGATCTGGAGGTCTTCTTCGAGGAGTCCGGCGTCTGTGGATGGGAACGGGTCCTGGGGTCCCTCGCCTTCGCGCGGGTGGAGGAAGCTGTGGCCCTTTTGGGCGATGAGGAGCTGCGCGAAGAGATCTCCAGGCGGTCAGCGGTCATGGGCCACCGTACCCCCATGCAGCGCATGGATCTCACACTGACGGACTGCTCCTTCACTGCCGCCACGCGGATCACGCGGGAGTGTTTCTGGGAGAGTGAACACGAGATGGGGCTGCTGGGGAGGCTGGGGCGGTGGTCCATGCGGCCGGTCACGGGGATCCCCATCGCGCTTCTTGCTTTGACCCTCATGTATTTCTGGGTGGGGAAGTTTGGGGCTACCTACCTGGTGGAGACCCTGGAGACAAAGATCTTCGCCCCCCACGTGATCCCTTTCTTCACCTGGATCTTCGGGTTCATCCCCTGGCCTGTCGTCCGTGACGCGTTCATGGACAAGGACTTCGGAATGATTACCACGGGGCTCTTTTTGGCCCTGGGTATAGTCCTGCCTGTGCTCTTCACCTATTATCTCTTCGTGGGGCTTCTGGAAGATGTGGGGTATTTCCCCAGGTTGAGCGTGCTCCTGGACAAGGTGATGCGCCCCCTCGGTCTCAGCGGGAAGGGCGTGATGCCGCTGCTCATGGGGTTCTCCTGTATCACCATGGCCATCGTGACCACGAGGGTGCTCAACTCCAGAAAAGAACGGATCATCGCCACGCTGCTGCTTATTCTGGGGATCCCCTGTGCACCCCTCCTGGCGACCATGTTCATCATTCTCGGGAAGCTCCACTTCTCGGCGACCATCCTCATCTTCGGGGTCATCTTCTCTCAGATTCTCCTGGCCGGCATCCTGGCCAACCGGCTCATCAAGGGGGCCATGCCGGAGTTCATCATGGAGATCCCTCCCGTGCGTGCGCCCCGTCCTGTGCAGGTGCTCCGCAGGACCTGGGCGAGGACCATGGAGTTCCTCAAGGAGGCGCTGCCCCTGTTCCTTATAGCCTCCTTCGTACTCTTCGTGCTCGCACGGGTGGGATTCCTCCTGTGGCTGGAGCACGCCACACGGCCGTTGGTGGTCACCTTCTGGGGGCTGCCGGAGGAGGCGGTCCAGGTCCTCATCAAGACCATGGTGCGGCGCGAGAACGGGGTGGCCGAGCTGGCCCGTCTGCGGGATCTCTTCACGGGATCCCAGGCCATCATCATGATGCTCCTCATGACCTTCCTTCTGCCCTGTGTCAACGCGACCCTCATGATGATCAAGGAGCGGGGGCTCAAGGTCGCCCTCTTCATCATCGGGGCAGTCTTCGCCTACGCCACGGTGGTGGCGGGGGTCGTCAACCTGTTCTTCCAAATATTCAGCGTGCGGTACTGAGGATTCCATGAAGCAACACGAGAGAGAGTTGATTGACGAGATGCTGGAGACGCTGTGGACGGCCCGTGAGCAGGGGGTCTCCCCTGAAAGCCTCCAGGAGCACGCCAAAGTGCCGTTATTGGGTGAGAACATCGAGCTGCTCCGTGAGGAGGGTCTCATCCCACCGCAGGGGGAGCCCTTCCTCACCGTTGAGGGAGAGACGCAGGCTGCACGGATCATCCGCAGGCACCGGCTCACCGATGTCCTCCTCTTTCACGTCCTGAACATGAAGGATCATGAGCAGCGCGAGCGGGTCGCCTGTATCACCGAGCACAGCATGCTCCCGGAGATGATGGAGGGGATCTGCACCCTGCTGGGCCATCCGAGCCACTCCCCCGAGGGGGAGCCCATCCCGCCCGGGGAGTGCTGTCTCAGACAGGCAGAGACCGTGGAGCGGGCCATCGTGAGGCTCTCGGAGCTCAACCGCGGCGAGCGCGGGCGGGTCGCCTACATCAAGCCCCTGAGCCATTCCCGGTTTGAGAAGCTCAGTTCCTTCGGCGTCCTCCCTGGGACCGTGGTCACGCTGCTCATGGATCGCCCCGCCTTCATCATCTCCTTCGAGAACACGGAGCTGGCGCTGGACAGTGCCGCAGTGGAAGATATCTATGTCACGCGGTTGTCCGGTCAGGACCTGTCTTCCGAGGAGCCCCCGGAGCCTGGTCCATCATTGTGGGGTCGCCTCACCGCATGGATCTGGAGGGAGAAGGGATCGTAGGGAGCCTGCGACGTCGGCCAGCGCCCCGGGGGGGAGGCGCTTTTCCGACAGGAGCGCAAGGAGCACCGTGACGGCACCGACCTGCCCATGAGCGAGCAGGAGCGAGCGACGACCCAGGCGTCCCGAGAGGATCCCCTTTTTCGCAGTGGGGTTCAGGACAATTGAGGTGAGTCGGAGGGTGTGTCGCAGCGTCTGCGCGTCGGTCCCCCGGCCGAAAAGGAGGACCAGCTCCTGTTTTGTGCCGGACACGATCATGGAGAGGGTCACCAGGGAGAGCGGGCCCTGGCCTGGCTGGGGGATGGTCCTGGCCAGGAGGATGGGGTTGGCGGGGAGCGTGAGTCCGACTCCATGAGACAGGGACGTGTAGATGTACTGCCCGTTGATCCGCCTGACGACGCCCCCCAGGGAGACCATGAGGCGATCCCAGTGGGCGCCCTTGCCGGCCAGCGCTCGCCAGCGCGTGCAGAAATACGAACGGATGGTTTCGTATCCGGCGATCGATTTTCCCAGCCCGAGGACGGCGAGGAGATGCCGTATGCCGTGGAGGTAATATCCGCCATTGTAAAGGCGGGATG
>QKIM01000247.1 GCA_003249585.1 Deltaproteobacteria bacterium | reverse complement strand
CGGCTTGGGCGAAGATTGCACAGGGGAGAGGGAGGGAGGGCGGGCAGCCGCCCCGAACCGGGGAGGAAAGTCCGGGCTCCACAGGGCAGGGTGCTGGATAACGTCCAGTCGGGGAAACCCGAAGGAAAGTGCCACAGAAAACAAACCGCCGGACCTTCGGGTCCGGTAAGGGTGAAACGGTGAGGTAAGAGCTCACCAGCGGCTCGGGTGACCGGGCCGGCTTGGCAAACCCCACCCGGAGCAAGACCAAATAGGGGAGCGTGACGAGGGCGGCCCGCCCCAGGCTCCCGGGTAGGTCGCTCGAGGCTCGGAGCAATCTGAGTCCCAGAGGAATGGTTGCCGCCCGTTCGCGGGCACAGAACCCGGCTTATACCCCTCCCCCCTCCTCTCCTGTCTCAGTGTCTCGCCCATCGTTGACACGACAAGCGCGCCTTTCCTACAATTCGTGGGATTTGTCACGAAGAGCTGCCTCTTCCTGAAAGAGAGACCAACCATGCACAAGTCTGTTCTTCACGTCGCGGTCATCCTAGCGTTCTGCGTTGCCCCGTGGGCGTCCGGTGCCCTCGGGAGCGAAGAGGCGGACGAGTGGGTGGGGAAACCGGCCCCGGCGTTCCAGTTGCAGGACCTCGACGGGCAGCCCCTGAACCTCGCGGAACTGACCGGCAAGAAAGTGGTGTGGTTAAATTTCTGGGGGCTTCGCTGCGGCCCCTGCGTGCGCGAGTTGCCTGCCCTCCAGAAGATCAACGACGCCTACGGGTCGAAGGGGCTCCTGATCATTGGCCTCAACGCCGACGGCGTGGACGCCGCCTTCATCCGCGCCCAGTTGGCGGCAAGGGAGGACCTGAAGGCGGCGGGGGTGACGTTTCCCCTGGCGCCGGATCCGGACTTCGCGGTGATCGACGCGTACGGCCTGATGGGGGCGCCGCTCAACGTCATCATCGACAGGGCTGGAGTCATCCAGTACCGGCACGAGGGCTACGAGGACGGCGACGAGGCCCAATACGTTCAGGTCGTGGAGAAGCTTCTTGCTCCGTAGCCGCTGGTTGGCGGGCGCCCTGGGGCTTGCCGCCCTGGGGGTACTCATGACCCTGGGCGTTGGCTGCGCGGTCGTGAAGTCAGCGGTCGAGGGGGACGTGGTCGAGGTGGCCGCTCCGTCGCCCCCAAGGGATGGGAACGCTGAGGTCGGCAAACCCTACTTCGACTTCACCGCTCCGGAGCTGATGGGCGGCACGGTACACCTCTCGTCCCTGGTGGGAGAGAAGGTCGTGCTGCTCCAGTTTTGGGGCATTCGCTGTGCCCCGTGCCTGGCGGAGATGGAGTTCCTCACCCGACTGCAGAAGAAGTACGGCGATCGAGGGCTCCAAGTGGTCGGGGTCAACACGGATCGGGCGACCGTCGCGCAGCTCACCGAGGCCCTGGTGGCCCGCAAGCTCGAGCCCGTCTATCCGCATGTTCTCGATCCCGATTTTTCCATTGCCGAACACTATACCCACTGGCTCATTCCCGTTTCCGTGCTCGTCGACAGGGCGGGTGTCGTTCGCGCCATCCACACGGGGTACAAACCCGAGCTCGATGGCGTGATCGAGGCTGAAGTGCAAGAACTGCTCGAAAGGTAAGAGGGTGAGAAGAGCGCTGTCGGCCGCGCTGCTGTGCTGGCTTGGTTGGACCGGGGTGACGTCTGCCGCGGAGGATGCGGATCCCTTCGCGTATGCCGGCAGCGAGCGGTGTGGGGCGTGTCACGCGGAGAAGTACGAGGGCTGGAGCCAGACGTTCCATGCGACCGTGGTGCAGGACGCGAAAGAGAATCCCGCTGCGGTCCTGGCCGATTTCAGCGTTCCCGGCCTGGGGTTCTCCCTGGACGAAGTGGAGTACACGATTGGCGGGCACTGGGACCAGCGCTACATGAAGAAGATCGGGGAGGATTATTACGTGCTCCCCAAGCTGTGGAGCGTCCAATCCCGTTCCTGGCGGCCCTACAACGTCTGGTCCTGGCGGAAGAAGCCGTACGGCAAGTACTGCAAGGGCTGCCACGTCACCGCCTACGACCCCGACGGGAATGTCCCGGTTTCGGAGCACCGTGTCGGCTGTGAAGCGTGCCACGGCCCCGGCTGGAGCCACGCCGAGAGCGGCGGCAAGCAGCGCATCGTCAACCCGGGGAAATTGTCCCCGGATCGGCGTGACATGGTTTGTGCGGCATGCCACGTGCGGGGGCAGGACCTCTCCGGCGAGTACTACTTCCCAGTCGGATTTCAACCCGGGGAGGACCTGGGGCGGTACTACAAGCCGTTGGATTCGAAGCCCGATGAGAGCAATACGCAGGGGATTCTTCGTGGCTTCGCCAAGTGGCGGGAAGATCGGGCTTCCAACTCCAAGGTCCGCTGCGAGGTCTGCGGCATCTACGGCGCTGGGGACGAGAGGAAGAAGGAAAGTTCCGGCGCTCTCGACTTCTGCTTTGGGTGCCACGACTTCAAGGCCAATTACGCAGAACACACGCGACACGCGGCAGCCGCGGGGCTGATCTGCTTCGATTGCCACGTGCAGCAGACCAAAGAGATCATGAATCCCCAGGGGCTGGACATCCACACCCCCGAGTACTTCCTGCTGCATGTGGACAACTGCTACGACCGGCAGATCGAAAAGACCTGCGTGAAGTGTCACGGTGACAAGGGAGAAAACTGGGCTCGCCTCAAGGTCGATGGGTGGCGTCGCCCGGTGGAGGTCGATCACTGAGTGGCCGGATGACCCGACGCTCGGGGTGTGGAGCTAAGGACACGGCGTTGGGGGCAGAGGAGCGGACCATGCGGAGTGTGAAGCGGGTTTGGAGTGGACTGTTGGCGGCGGCGCTGGCTGCGGGACTGGCCGGGAACGCCTGGGGCCTCGGCGGCGATACGGGGATGGGACTGGAGATCGACGACACGGCTCCCGACTTCTCCCTCGAGGAATTCGCCACCGGGAAGACCGTCACCCTCGGGAGCTACCTGGGGAAGAAAGTGGTCATGCTCGAGTTCTGGGCGACCTGGTGTGACATCTGCAAGAGCGAGATGCCCCGCTTGGTGAAAGAATACGAGGAATGGAAAGACAAGGGGTATGAGCTCATTGGCATCACGCTGAGCCGGGGCGACGACAAGGATCGAAAGAAAATCGAGGCCTTACGAGAGAAGTACAAGCTGTCCTATCCGCTCCTGCTCGACAAGGAGTTCGAGGTCGCGACACAGCTCTACAAACTCTCGGGCCCGATTCCCCTGAAGGTGATCATCGATTGCCAGGGCAAGATCCGCTACACGCACGTGGGAGACTACGCGGATGGCGTGAGCGAGGTCCCGTTCGTCCTCGAGGAGCTCACGACGGACCCCGCCTGCAAACCGTGAACGGATCGAAGCGTTCCCTGCGTTTCGCCGGGCTCGCCGGGCTTTGCCTGGCGGGCCTTTTTCTTTGCCCTCGTCCGGACCCCGCAACTGGCGCTGTGCGCACTCTCCCACGACGCGGGGTCACCGGCTCTTCGGCGGTCAATGAAGCACTGCGCAGTCCCACCGAGGAAGGCCGCATCGAGGGCCTTATCACCGTGCTCACCGGTGAGGACCTGCCAGCCGCTCTGGAGGCGATGGAGGCCCTCGCTTCCCTCGGGTCGGCGGTGGTGCCACGACTCGTGTCCGAGATGCGGCGGACCCGCAACAACTGGCTGATCGGCGGGGCTCTCGTGAAGATGGGTTCCCAAGCGGTGGAGCCCATGGTCGAGCTTCTGGAAGACGCCGAGGAAGCCACGGCGGTGGACTGCATCTACCTCCTGGGGGAGATCCAGGATCGCCGGGCCGTTCCCACGCTCATTCGCTATCTGGACGACCCCCGGGACAAGGTCCGGATGTACGCCGTGACCGCCCTTCTCCAGATTGGCGGCACGCGGGCTGTCGAGGCGGTGCTCTCCCGGCTGACCAGGGAGGGCAAGGGCCTCGAGGGTTTCATCGTCGAGAGCTTGGTCCGGTACGGTCGCAAAAGCGCTGAGCCTGTTCTCCAAAGCCTGAGCAGTCCTGATCCGCGAGTGCGGCGGGAGGCCGCGTACCTGTTGGGAGGGCTTGGCGATCTCCGCGCCGTGGACCGACTGGTGGTCGCCCTGCGCGACACCGACGCCGCGGTGCGGCGCAACTCTGCGTACGCGCTCGGAGAACTGGCGTCCAACATCAGCGAGCCCGAGTGGGTGGTCCGCGCCCTCGCGGCGGCCCTAGGGGATTCCGACAGGACGGTGGTGGACTCGGCCCGAGGGGCCTTGGTGCGCTACGGACGTGGGGCGGTGGATGTCCTTCTGGGCGTGGCCAGGAACGGGGACGCGGGGGAGGTGGTGGCGAGTCTCAACGCCCTCCGGGAGATCGGTAGCCCGGAGGCCGAGGATGTGATGATCGAGCTCCTTGATAGCCCCCAGCGCGACATCCGCGTTGCGGCCGTTGCGGGGCTCATCACCTCCGGGACCGGCCGGTCCGTGGAGCGGCTGCTCGACGCGCTCCGCGACGAAGACCTTCGCTGGTTTGCGACGCTCGCCTTGGAAAAGCTCGGGGCGGAGAATCCGCAGCTCTTCTTCCTCGCCCGCCCCAACGACCCCACCATGAGCCTGCGCACGCAGATCCTCGTGCGCCTCGGCCCGGCCGTCGTTCCAGTTCTTCGGGACTTCCTGCGCGACGAGAACGTCGGCCGGCGTGCGGCCGCCCTCTGGATTTTGGGCGAAATCGGGGACCCCACCTCCGCTCGGGACCTCATTGGGCACCTCACAGATCCGCAGCTGGGTTGGATGGCCGGTTTGGCGCTCAAGAAGATGGGGAAAGCCGGGTTGGAGGCGTTACTCCGCTATGCCGAAGCTCCCCCCACGGCGACCGGTGCGGAGCGGGCCGTCGAGACGCTGGCGCTGTTCGATGACCCTCGGGCTTGGGATGCTTTGGAGGCAGCGGTCCGTGGGAACATCTCGCGCAACGGGCGAATCCGCGCGGCGGTGCTGCTCTCCGTTTCCGGTTCTCCCGATCGGGTCGACCGCTTGCGGCGCTACTTGGACGACGACGGCGAGGATCTCTGGCCGGACGTAGAAGAGGCTCTGCGCGCGGAAGGGCAAATCCGCTAGGGGGGCTAGTGACGGACAGGGCCTCGGCGTTGGTTCCCGGAGGCGCTCGCCCCGAACCTCGCGACGGCTTCGCGGCTTGCTAGTAGTGGCAACGGCGACAGAATTGCCGCTGGGCCACCTCGTTGCCGAGTAGGTTGACTCTGGAAATGTCGCGAAGGGAGTGCGGGTCGTGGCAGCTGGTACACCCCAGGGGCCGACCCGGTCGAGACGGATCGACGTCGCCCGCGACCGGGTGGCCAGCGATGGGGTGCCCCTCGGCGGATTCCAGCACGTCCCGGTGACACTCGCCGCAGAACGGGTTTCCCTCGGTCTTGGTCAGGAGTGGGGTCTGCCCGCCGTGGGGGTTGTGGCACCGCGTGCACGACACCCGGGCGTGAAGGGATCTCTCGACCGGAAGGGGGAGCGTTTCCGCGTGGCAGATGAGACACACCTTCTGAGGGGGGCCTCGGACTAAAGAGGCGTCCTCTCCGCCGTGGGGATCGTGGCAGACGAGGCAACTACCGGCAGCCACCGGCCCGTGGACGAACTTCTTGCCGCCGAGCACTTTCGCCAAGTAGCTCTCGTGGCAGGTGCCGCACAGGCTGGCCTGGGAGCTCTTCTGCTGGAACCGCGTCGGACGGTACTCGGGTTCGTGGCACATGAAACAGGCGTACACGGCCACGGGACCGTGCAAATTGGCGTGCCGTTCCACTTGCGGGTGGCACGCTGCGCACACCTTGCCCGCGGGGGAAAGGGGCTGACCCGGGAACGTTTCGAACACCTCGGGCAGGCTGTGACATTCCGTACACCGAGCTTCGCGCTCCCGGCCGTGAAACGCGTAGGGCTTCGCGCCGGAAAGAGTAGGCGTGCGCAGGCTCTGGGGAGGGGCATAGGTAATGCGGATCGCGACCAGTTGGCTCTCGTCTTGCTGGTCGTGAACCTGCACACGGTGGTCCCCCTCGGTCAG
>QKIM01000160.1 GCA_003249585.1 Deltaproteobacteria bacterium | reverse complement strand
GCAAGGGATCCGTTGGCCTCCGAAGACACCGCAGAGGCCACGGGGAGTTCCAGACTGTAGACCGAAGGAATTCCCATGGGGCCGACATCGGGGAGGCCGTACTTTCGACGCAGGATCTTGCGCAGATCCTTCGCCATGGGGCAGATGGTGGTGTCAGCCAGGTCTGCACAGCGGACGGCCGTGGGATCGAGGCGGGCCGCGGCCCCCATGGAGGAGACCAGAGGAATGTCGCGCTCCCTCAGGAAGGAGAGCAGTGATGCCTTGGCTGTAATATGGTCTATGGCTTCCACCACAAAATCCACGTCCAGTCGGAGCGAATCGAAACGCCCCGCATCGATGAAGTCCACATGGGCGGTCACCCGCCCCTCAGGAGGCAAAGCATTGAGTCGCCGCGCCAAAACCCTGGCCTTGGGCTCCCCGATGGTCCCGGGAAAGGCCTGGAGCTGGCGGTTTATATTGCTCTCCTCCACCGTATCGAAGTCCACGAGGTGGAGGACCCCCACCCCGGTCCTTGCCAGAATTTCCGCGGCCCATGACCCCACACCGCCCAGACCGATGACTGCAACCCTGCTGGCGGCAAGCCGCTCCACGCCACCTGCCCCGAGCAGGAGGGCTGTACGTTCAGCCGCCGGGGGGACGAGAAAGGTCTCTGATGGGGGATAGAGGTCAAGGGGGCGACGGGCCACGGGAGCTTTAGTTGAGCCAGGTGATCGGGGCGTCGGCACACGCCTCCTGGGGGAAATAGGCGACACCACCGAAGGTGGTGGAGCCATAGAGGACTTCTCCCGAAGTGAGATTGAGCCTGAAGGGTTTGCCCTCTTGTCCGACGTGGAACCGGTTGAGCAAGCGCAGGAAAAAGCCCTTGTGACGGGTCTGGTAGCGCAGCAGCCCGTTGGTGTCGCCCCCCTGGAAGTAGGTCAGGACGAGGAACTGCGGGACGCTGGCTACAAAACGCAGCAGCGCCGTGCCGTGGATGGCCGTGCAGTGACGACGCATCCAGGAGACGGCATTCACCAGCACGGCAGCCGGGAGCCTGTTCTTGGTAAACTGCCCGAACAACGTGGAGCACAGCGCCATGGAACCCGCAGGCTGCCGCCTCATGAGGGCGATGGCGGCATTTCCAGCAACCTCCTGGCTCGAGGAGGAGAGCAGCGAGCGAAGAATACCACCGGTGCCCTCAAGGCGGCCCAGGGCCCAGGTAGCGTTGACCGCGACCCGCGCCGTAAGCGACCGTGCCAGCGCCGAGAGGCGGGCTTTGCTCTGCCCGTCCTTGAGTCGGCCAAGGGCCAGCGCAGCGGCGGCCCGCACATCGGCGGCCTCGTGTGACAGTGCAAGACGAAGCATCGGGAGCGCCAAGGGGTGGTTGGCCATGACCGGGAGGATGCCCGCCATCGGTCCCCACTTTTTCTCTTTCACGAGCCCCTTGTGATACTCCACAGCCTTCGGCCACCAAAGCGTTCGAGAACCGCTCCCGGGCGTCCAGGCGAGAGAAAAGAGAGCCGCGTGGCTGTATGCAGGATCCTTGGCACGGATATACCGCCTGAGCACCCCCAAAAGGGGCTTCATGGACTTGGCGCGCCAGCTTCGGCCGGCGATATTGCGAAAATAGGGCGCGAAGTACAGTACCGCTTCCTCACCGGCGCTCTCCAGCGCCGCGGCATGGAGCATTTTCCCCGAGGTAAGGTGGGCGCCGAAGGCGAGTGACGCCAGCGCCTCCTCACGCAGCCACAGGTTGGGTGAGAGGACATAGGAGGCCACCATGAGCACGGCCTTGTCCTCCTCGATCCTTCCGAGGATGCTGAGCATGAGCCGCTCCCACCCGGGGGAACCGATGTATTCGGTCATGAGATCCCGCAAGGGTTTGGACAGCGAGCCGGGGAAGAACATCCCGCGTCGGTTGCGCATGGCCTTGAACATGAGAAGCTTGTAGTCTTCATCTCCCAGGAGGACGAGCCACCGGGGATCCACCAGCGAGGAAGGACAGCGGGAGAGCACCGACCAGTACTCCCGCTTGGAGATGCCGGCGCTGGCTACCCGCGGATAGAGCGCGAAGAGTCTGCGGCAGATGTTCTCCTGGCGCGCAGCCGGGTAATGCGGCATGGTCCGGTACAAAAAACTGACATAGGTGGCCAGAGAGATGCGCCCCCTCAAGACCGCAGCATACAGGGGCATCTCCACCGCAAGGCTCGGGATCGCGAGCATGACCTCGGCGGCGCTCTGCGCAAGTCTCGGCTTGGAAAGCAGCGGCACGAGCGTCAAGGGATCGCGCATGCCGACAGCGTTGAGGATGGGGGAAATCTTGTCGGTCCGAAGCTCGTATCGTCCAATGTTCTTCACAATGGCACGATGGCCCTCGGCGGTCATGGAGAGGGCCAATCCATTGAACGCGCTCTCGATCCACTCCGCCCGTTCCAAAAGCCCCAGCAGGAGCTTCAACCGGGCGACCCCCTTCTTGCCGGTTGCGCCCATGGCGACCAGCAGCTCATGACCTGATGCATCGATGGTCGCTGCCTGCCGAAGGATGGACGCGGGATCTCGATAGGCCCTCTCGAGGAGTGCACCGAGCTTTTGCGTCCGGAAATTTTTCAGCGAACTGAGAAAATACGACGAGCTTGAGGAAGCGCTCGAGGGGATCTTGAAGAGTGGATCGTCGGAGAGATTGGGTTTCCCCGCCGTACACAGGGACATGCAGAGGAACCAAAGCAGCGGCAAGGCTCAATCCCCTCCAAAAAACTTGCTGAACCAGCTCTTCTTCGCTTCCTGTCCAGACGGCGAGGCCGGCGGAGGAGCTGCAGAGGGGGCGGACGGCGGTGCAGCCGGAGGAGGGGCAGCCGGCGGTGGCGGGGCCACAGGCATGGTCGCAGGGGGCGCCGCAGGAGGAGACGTCATCCGAGAGGGATCCGCAGGATTCTTCGCGACCTGTGAGGAGACGGAGAACTCCCCCCGCACCATGGACGGCTCAGAGCCCTCGTCCAGCTCCATCTCCATCTCGAAGGATTCATCGCCCTCAAGAACCTCGTCGATGATGTCATCGGAGAGGAAGGAGCTGTTGCTGCCTGTGGGCGGCGCTTCGGCCTCGGTGACCGTGACCTCCTCCGCTTCGGGGGAGAAGCCCTCATCACCGAAGACGTCGTCGAGGCCCATGTCGCTGAACCATGAGCGCGTGTCCTCAGTTCCCTCGGGCCCAGCCTTTTCCGCCTTGGCGGGACGGGAACCGCCAAAATTCATTTCGCCGGTGAGATCTCCGCCACCATCGGTCTCCAGTTCGAATTCGAAGCCGGTGTTGGTGGAGTCCTCTTCTTCAGCAGTCTCGCCGATGGTCTGCTTTACGAGCTTGGCTACGTCACGGTCGCTCACCTTGAGGCCATAGGCGAAGAGCACGGAGTTGAGGGCGTCGAGAAACTGTGAGGCCTTCTGGAAACGGCGGTCACGGTCCCTCGCCAGCGCCTTGGCCAACGCCTGCTCAAGGGCAGGCGGGACATCGGGATTGAGAGCGCTGGCACGTGGAATGTAGGCCTTCTCGACCAGCTGGACCGTTTCGTAGTCCGTGGCTCCATAGAAGAGCCTTCGCCCCGTGAGGAGTTCAAAGAGAATGATACCGAGACTGAAAACATCGGCGCGGGAGTCTACCTCGAGGCCCATGACCGCCTCGGGGGACAGATAGGAGAACTTGCCCTTGATCACGCCCGGTTCGGTGCTCTCGAGCTGAGAGGCCGCCTTGGCGAGCCCAAAGTCCACCACCTTGATTTCACCCTCGCGGGAGATGAGGATATTGGGGGGAGAGACGTCACGGTGCACAATGTGCAGCGGGTTCCCCAGGGAGTCTTTGGCAGCGTGCGCGTACCCCAGCCCCTTGCAGGCCTCCATGATGATGTAGATGGCGACCCCGATGGGCATCTGGACGCCCCTGTCCTTGACATGGGACATGATGGCCTTGAGGGAGGTCCCTTCGATGAACTCCATCACGATGTAATAGGTCCCGCCGCTCTCGCCCACATCGAAGGTCTGTACGACGTTGGCGTGACTCAACTTCATGGCGAGTCGCGCCTCGTCGAGGAACATGTCGACAAACTTCTGGTGTCGGTTGAGGTTGGGCAGGATGCGCTTCACCGCGACCCGCTTGGAGATGTCCTGAGCACCAACGAGCTCGCCGATAAACACCTCCGCCATACCGCCGGAGTCGAGCTTCTTGATGATTTTCAGTCGGTTGTTCGTGGCCATGGAACCTTATCCAACGAGCTTCAATTTCAAGAACGACTTGAGATCCTTGACCACCGTATCGGGGTCATCGATCTTCGCGCCCACATACCCCTTGAGCTCAACTTCGATGTCGGTGATGAATTCTTTACGAATTTCTTCATTGGAGAGGATAATTTTCGCGTCGCGCTGGCGAACCTTCTTGTCTGGGAGGGCCTTCACATAGTTGACCAGTGCCCGATAGATTTCATTGCCGGCGAACTCTTTGATTACGGCATCGCCCTCGGTCATCTCTATGAGACGCCGTTTGGTGCGTTCGTCGTCGATGTTGATGATGAGATCCATCCCCAGCATGGCAAAGATGCGAATGATCATGGCGTCGTCGATGAGCCCGACGGGAGCATAGAAATCCGGAATCAGATCGAGCTGTTTCAGCCCGTAGTTGAGTGTCCCCACGGCGAGACGCTTGAGCTCATCGGGGACCCCTTCCTTGTCCAGCAGAGAGGCAAGAAGCCTGATATCATCAGCGTAGTTGTCGATCCATTCCTGGAAATGCTTAGTGATCTCGCTGTTCTCCATGATAATCCTTTCCGGCAGCTCCCGTAGGGTGCCATTGACGCGTTCGGTCGTTGGGCTTCCAATGGTATGATCCCAAGCAAAAATTCTCAACCAAATTCACCGGGAGATACGGCCTCGATGGCGTTTTTCGAAGTTCCATCCCTGGTCCTTGATTTTTCTCTGCATCAGAGATCTGTCGCTTCAGGCACGTTTCCGAGAGAACGAATCGAGATAGTTCTTGAACGCCAGGAGGAATCCAAGCGTGATGAACGCGCCGGGGGCGAGGATGAAAACCAGGATGGGACGGATGGACTCTTTATGGTAGACCGTCCATTGCACCAAGAGTTCCTTGTATTTGAAGACGGTGAGAGTCCCGTTGCCCAGGACTTCCCTGATGGAGCCGAGGACGAAGAGGGTGAGCGCGAAGCCCAGCCCCATGCCGATGGCATCAAGCGCCGATGCAGCGACGCCGTTCTTGGAAGCAAAGGCCTCGGCACGTCCGAGGATGATACAGTTCACCACGATAAGGGGGATGAAGAGCCCGAGGGCGCTGTGCAGATCCGGGGCATAGGCCGCCATGAACATGTCCACCATGGTCACGAGGGTTGCGATGACCACGATATAGGAGGGAATACGCACCTTTGCAGGGATAATCCCGGCGATGATGGAGATAATGATGTTGGACCCGATGAGGACGACCGTCGTGGCGAGCCCCATCCCAAGACCATTGAAGGCCGAGGTGGTGACCGCCAGGGTCGGACACATACCCAGCAGGAGGACAAGAGCTGGATTCTCTCTCCAGAACCCTTTCTTCAATTCGTTCATCGCGCTCATTTCGCACCTCCCATGGCGGCCTTTTTCTTACGCAACTTCTCGGGGTCCGCTCCACGCTGCTTGGCTCGAGCCTTGCGCCAATTGAGATCCTTGAGTATCGCCCGCTTCCCCTTGAGCCCGGGCGTCGTCCCCCTGTTGATGATATCCAGGGGGACCGCAGCCATGGAGGACCGCCTGCCGGCCTTCGTCCAGGGTCCCTTGCGAAGCTGGCGCGGCCCGCGGGTATTGCGGGGACGACGTTTCATTCCCGGCTTCCGGAGGTTCTTCTTCCCTTTGAGGGAGGTACTGTAGAACTGGAGAGCCGCCTTGATGGTCCCAGTCACAGCCTTGGAGGAGATGGTAGCGCCTGAAATGGCGTCGATGGATCCCGTGGGATCGACCTTCTTCACCGCCAGCTTGCCGTGGGTCAGAGAAAGGCCCTTGAACTGATCGCGCCAGGAGCGCTCCTCGATGTTGGCACCAAGGCCCGGGGTCTCGCTCTGCGTAATGATCTCGAGCCCTTCGATCGTACCCTTCCCGCCTACACCCACCATGACCTTGATGAGCCCGCTGTAGGGAC
>QKIM01000396.1 GCA_003249585.1 Deltaproteobacteria bacterium | reverse complement strand
GTACTCCTCCACCTCGTCGATGAAGGCCTCGATGCGCGTGACCATTCCGGCCTCGCCCCGTTGCTCGTCGAATTCGAGGCTGAGGAAGGGCCGATCGCCGATCTGAGGTTCAAGATGTTTGAGCGTGAAGGCATCAGGGCCGCATCCGAAGTTGGAGACCATCACCGGGTAGAGGTGCGGATCCCGGGCGATGAACCGCGCAGTACGGACAAAGTCTCGGTTGAAGGCCCAGGGGAGCCGGGAACTCCCCTCGTCCAGGACTACCTCGTCGATGGGCAAAAAGTCCATGGGGATCACCTTGAACCCCAGTTTGGAGAAGTGCCGGATAAGGCCCATGTTCAGATAGGCGTCATAGACGTTGTATGGTTTGCCGAAGAGCGCGATGGCCGGGCGATCCAGGGTTTTCAGCAGGGACTCTCCGATGCGTCTGCGCATGCTGACGAAGGATTCATACCGGGCATACGCCTGATGGAAGGCAGCCTTGACCCTGGACAGGGGGAGCCCGAGGACGCCGGCGATGGCGGAGACGGCCTCATGGAAGCCTCCGCCATACCGCTCCAGTGAGAAAGAGGGCGCCAGCACCCGTTCCCTGCCCCAGACCCGCTGGACCATGAAGGGGATCTGCTGGGCGAAGATGCAGGAGTGGGACAGGTCCCTGTTGGGGATGTTCCGGGTCTCCACCGCTGCGGATTTCTTGCCGGGCAGCTCTGTAATAGAGGGGAAGAAGACCTTGTCGACACCCATGGCGTCCAGGAGATAGTCCACCTGACCGGCGACGATCTTCAGGGGCATGCACACCTCAGAGGGCACGTGCCTGA
The DNA here is from genome assembly GCA_003249585.1 of Deltaproteobacteria bacterium. Lineage (GTDB taxonomy): Bacteria > Myxococcota_A > Polyangia > HGW-17 > HGW-17 > SZUA-580. The sequence continues at coordinate 5,337 of QKIM01000396.1, read as the reverse complement.
CGCCGCGACGGAGGATCTCCCTGCCGGATTTGTCAGGATATACGGGCTCGTACCCCAGGGTGTCCAGGAGATTGGCCCACAGAGGGAGGAGTTCACGGGAAAGGGAGCCCGTGACGATCCCCACCCGCTCACGTCGCTCCTGCGGTCTGGGCGCCGGGAGGTGATTCGAGAGGAGGGTCTCGCGCACCACGTCTATGTCCTGGCTGTTGTCGGAGGTGGCGCCCGTGCGCTGGGAGGAGTATTTGTCACAGGCGTCCCCGAACCACACCTTTTCGCCACCGATGTGGAGACGGCTGACCTGACACCGGTTGGAGCAGGAGGTACACTCGAAGGTGAGAACCTTCACCTCGCTGTCGGTGTCAAAGCCCCGGAAGCTGCTCTTGCCTTCTTGGGCGCCCGAGGCGATGAGGGCCATGCCTATGGCCCCCGAGATCCGGTTGTAGGGGTGTACATGGACAGGCTTGCCCAGCTGCTTCTCGAACGCGGCCACGACGGCCTGGTTGCTCGCGGTTCCGCCCTGGAAGACGATGTGCGCCCCCACGGGGCGATGGGCTACCACCTTCTCCAGGTAGTTGCGCACGACCGAATAGGCCAGCCCGGCACAGAGGTTCTCCAGACTGGTCCCCCGCCTCCGCTCCGCCACGAGCTCGCTGTCCATGAACACCGTGCACTGGTTCCCAAGATCCGAGGGCGTATCACCAAGGGCGGCCAGAGTGCCGAACTCACCGATGATGTCTATCCCGAGGCGTTTGGCCTGCTCCTCGAGGAAGGAGCCTGTGCCAGCGGCACAGATCTTGTTCATCTCGAAATCGGAGAAGGTGCCTTTGCGGACGGCGATGTACTTGGAGTCCTGACCGCCAATCTCGAAGATGGTGTCGGCGTCGGGGAAGTAATGGACGGACGAGACGAGCTGGGCCGTGATCTCGTTCTTGACGACATCGGCACCTACCAGAGCCGCCGCAAGGTGTCTGCCGCTGCCTGTGGTGCCACAGCCGAGGATGGTGAGGTCAGGACCGAAGAGCTCCGACAGCTCCGCCAGCCCCGCGAGGATGACCTCCACTGGTCGTCCTTTGGTAGGGAGGTAGATCCCGTGAAGGACCTCCATGCGCTCGTCAAGGAGCACCAGATTTGTGGAGACGGACCCCACGTCAATGCCCAACCATGCATTCTGAGTGCCCCGATGTGTCCGGGGTTTCTCGATCCGGCCCGCCTCTCGGTCTCGGTATGGGCCCAGGGGGGCGAGGGTGATGGTGTTACGGTTGGCGTCGAGCATCGCCCTGGTTTTCAGCAGATCACGGACGGCTCCGGGCGACCTAAGCTGCAGCTTGGCCAGGGTGGCTGCGCCGATGGCCCCCGCTGTGAGAGGATCCGGGAGATGGAGGATGTCCTCTTCTGTGAGGGAAAAGATTTCCCGTACGGCCCGGACAATGCCCTTGTTCCGGGCACCGCCGCCCACCACCGCCACGGGGATCTGGAGCGTGCGCCCCTGCAGGACGGTGGCAGAGAAGGTACGAATCAGGGCAAGACAGAGCCCGTACGCGATCTCGTCCACGGAGGTCCCCTTCTGCTGCAGGTGGATCATGTCCGACTTGGCGAAGACGCTGCAACGACCCGCGATGGTCGAGCCCCTTAGTGCTGCACCCGCGAGCTCTCCGAGACTTTGGGCGTCGAGCTGCAGGCGACCGGCCTGCTGTTCCAAAAAGGCGCCGGCACCTGCTGCACAAAGGCCATTGGTCGCGAAATCGGTGACATTCCCGTCCTCGTCCAGCTGAATCCACTTGGTGAACTCGCCGCCCATGTCGATGACGGTCCGTGCATTGGGCGCCAGGACGCCCACGGAGTTGGCCGTGGCCATGACCTCATTGATGAAGAGCTCCTGATTGTCGTCGCGGAAGATGTCACGCCCCACTCCCGTGACCCCGACCAGCACCGGCGCCGCCTCAGGGAGCCTGGGCAGGAGTTCGTCAAGGGCTTCCGCAACGGTCTGGAGCGCAGGGCCGCTCAGATCTCGGGATACACTGTGAAGGACGGCCTCGTTCTGAAGGATCGCGACCTTCACATTGGATGCGCCGATGTCAATACCGATTCGATAGCTGGTTGTCTGCATGGGGACCTCTGCATCGATTTTGCGTCACGAAGTTCTCATCATCATGACAATACGATGACATTGGTTATATCAGAGGTCCCTCCCTTGTCAATTACAATTGCAAAGTTGTGACAAATGCTGTTACCAGTTCAAATACATTAGAGAAAAAATAGGGAATGAGCGAGACGGTCAGCATGAGGAGGAAGGTCAAAAACAGGGCCTTGAGGGGCATCACAAGGAAGAATGCGTTGATGGCCGGATAAAACCGTGACAAAACACCGACGGCGGCGTCGGTCATCATCACCGTGGCAACCAGAGGAATGGCCAGCAGGATCCCCGTGGTGAGGAGGTAACCGACCGCGAGGAGGAGTGTGCCGAGGATCCCCGGGACGTCGAATCCGGTGGCGAGGAGCCCACCTGGAGGAATCAGCCGAAAGAGACGACCCAGGGCCCCGATGAACAGCAGATGTCCACCGGAGACGAAGAAGAGGACCACGGCCAGCCCCGAGAAGAGGACCGCGGTAGCTGACATCTCCCCGAGACTCGAGTCCGGGTCGGTCCCGCCCCTGAGCCGCCCTGCCAGAGACCCCGCCACCTCGAACACAGAAAAGAGAGTGGTGATGATCACCCACAGGAAGATCCCGAGGAGCAGCTCTGTGACCAGTGCGCCGAAGAATCCTCCCTGCAACGGGAGTGGCTGCACGGAAAGGGAAAAGAAGAAGGTGAGCGCGAGGACCAGGACGGTGCGGACAAAGGGGAGTCGCCCGAGGTTGAAGAAGGGGAGTGCTCCCAGGGGGGCCAATCGCGCGAAGATCAACAGGGAGTGCCCCGGGTCGGGTGCCGCCCCGGCAAGAGCTTCAAGCCAGTGACGCCACATGCTGGAGAATCAAGCCGAAGAACTCCATGAGTTCTCGGGCGATGAAGGGGGCAGTGAGGAGCAGCGAGAGGGCGACCGCGAGAAACTTGGGGACGAAGGAGAGAGTGGATTCCTGAATCTGCGTGACACTCTGGAAGAGTGACACGAAGAAGCCCGTGAGGAGCGAGGAGAGGACGGGGACCGCGCTGAAGAGGATGAGCAGCCACAGGGCCTTCTGGGTGTAGTACAGGTAGAGCTCGGCATGCATCAGGTCACCATGTAGGACTTGACCAGCGCATGGGAGAGGAGCGCAAACCCGTCCACAGAGACGAAGAGCAGCAACTTGAAGGGGAGCGAGACCGACGTCGGAGAGAGCATGTGCATTCCCAGAGCCATAAGAATGTTGGCCGCCAGGAGGTCCAGAATCAGGAAGGGGAGAAAGAGGAGAAAGCCGATGAGGAAGGCCTCCTTGATCTCGCTGATGAGAAAGGCGGGGATGAGGACCCTGAAGCTCTCGGGGCCGAACGCTTCCCCGCCGGTATCTTTCTGCAGCTCCTGGGAGAGCTGGTTGAAGGTGCGCTTCTCGTCTTTGTGGGCGTGGCGTGAGAGGAAGGTGCGTAAAGGCTCGCTGGACTGTTTGACTATTTGGACGAGCTCCCGCACCTTGTCCTGCCCAGGTGGTCCGGCAGGCGATCCAGAGGCCGTCGCAGTGCTCTGGAAGGCGAGAAAGCTGGGCGCCGCTGTGTGGACGACCCTGGAGAAGACGGGGTACATGATATAGAAGGACAGGATGATGGCGATCCCCGTGATCACTGAAGTGGGGGGAATGCGCGGCGTTCCAAGGGCAGACCTGAGGAGGCCAAGCACGATGACGATCTTGACGAAGGAGGTCACGAAGACCAGGGCGAAGGAGACGAGCCCCACCATGGAGAGCAGGAGGATCAGGGAGGAGGAGTCGAGCCCTCCGACAGCCAATGCCAATGGTGTCACAGGGGGGGGGCCTCCTGGACCTCGGGCTCAACGGTGGCCGCCGCCTCCAGCCGCTGTCGCTCGGAAAGGAGTACAAGCCCCTTGTCCGAGCTGCCGATGAGGTATTCCCTGTCCCCGAGGGAGACGAGGTGGAGCGCGCGTCCGGGCTCGAGCGGAAGTGTGCTCCGCAGGACGAGATCCCCCGAGGGCGCTTTCCGCAGCAGTGGCAGACGCATCCAGCTTCCTCCGAACCGGAAGACGATGTACATGAGTCCCCCAAGGACAACCAGAAGAATCAGGGTCTTGACCACCAGCCACCCCATGGAGGGGACCTGGGCTCCCTGGGACGAGAGGAGCACAAGGGGGGACGTCATGGATTCAGATCGTCATCGTCGCTGAGGTCGAAGGAGTCATCCACAGGAGGAGCCTTGGCCTCGGGCTCACCGACGTTTTGCGCCTTTTCCTTCTGGATGGCGATCATCTTGAGATACAGCGAGGAGGAGCGGTTGTTGGGATTCAGTTCCCGGACCTTGGAGAAAAACTCTTCGGCTTCGTCGAACTCCTGCCGGCTGAAGTGGAAGACGCCCATGGCGATGAGGGCCGGCACATAGTTGGCGTTCTGCTCGAGGACCGCGGACAGCTCCCGCTGGGCGCTTTCATGGTCGCCCATGTCCTTGTATATCTCGGCCAGGCGGGTACGCAGGTCGATAAAGGAGGACGCGAGGTCAAGGGAGCGCCGATATTCGTTGACCGCTTCGCTGTACATTCCGAGCTCACGGTAGACTTCACCGAGATCCGCATGCATGTTGGCCAGCTTGCCACGGACGAAGGGGTCGAGCTCCTGCGGCTGGCTTCGGGAGTGGAGCATGGCGCGGGTGTAGACCTTGCGGGCCTCGTCGTATTTCCCGAGCTCGTTATAGGTCACGGAGAGGTTGAGCGCGGCGTCCGTATATCCGGGGTTGATGATGATGGCGCGCTCAAAGAACTTCTTCGCCTCCTCCACCCTGCCCGTCTGGGAGTAGATGACCCCGAGCATGTTCTGGACGTCGGCCATGTCGTCCCGTCTCTCGAGCACCTTGAGAAGAATCTTCTCGGCGTTCTCGTAGTCCCCGTTGGTGTAAGATTCACGGCCCTGTGCTACAAGTTTCCGAAGGTCTTCCATCTACTTCTCCTTTCGCCCCTTGAGCTGGGCGAGGGCGGCCAGGGCTTCCCGCGCCTGCGGAGTCCCCGCATAGCGCTTGAGCACTGTTTTCAGCACGGCCCCTGCCCGGGCGTATTCACCGTCCTTGATATGCAGCTCACTGAGCAACAGCGCAGCACCGGGCGCGAGCTTGGAGTCCGGATACTTGCTAACGAGGTAGTCCAGGCGGAGCTTCGCCCCTTTGGGCTTCTTCCGCTTGAGGTAATACTTCGCGACGTACATCTC
>QKIM01000254.1 GCA_003249585.1 Deltaproteobacteria bacterium | reverse complement strand
TAGAGCCCCTGACGCACATACTTCATCATGGATTCATACTGTTGCATGGTCCTGAGCTGTGAGATCAGCTTCGCCCCAGTCTGCTTGAGGTCTGGAGTGGGCGTCAACTCCACGTCCTTGGCGAAGGTGTACTCAAAGACGACCCCCGTTTTGTCGCCATCCCGGAAGACCTTGTAGTCCTTTATTTTCCCACCGCTGAGCACCTTGGCCCGTGTCTCATTCCCCCCCTCTACCATGCCGGCGATGAACCTGTCCATGCGCCGTTTCTTCATCATTTCACAGGAAGTCAGGACAGAGAGGATAAGCGCGATGAGGAGAAGCGGCGTCAGGCGACGGGTCGTTTTCATGGTGGTCCCTTTCTCAATAAGCGGCCGGCGACAGGCTGGCTGCTGCCAATGTATCGTGAACGGGACTGGGACGCTATCGGATTGGACGAATCGCGTGGAAAAAAAGGGGGCCATCGTGTTCCTTGTCAACACGGGAGCGCCTCGCGAAAGCGAAACGCTATGGCCAGGGGATATACAGGATCATGGCCTCTTCGCTCTCCGCCGCATTCAGGGAACCGAAGCGGCCGAGTGTAAAGCCTCCGGCGAACACGAACCCGTTTGCGCTGATGAGCATCGCCGTCGCCCGATCATTGAAAGCCGTGCCTTCCTGATTCGAGCCGACTTCAACCCCAGCAGCATCGTAGATAAGCATAAAGACATCCTCTCCACCAAACCCACTCCCATCAAGGGCCCCCTCCGTGGTCCCCACTACAACAATGCCCTGGTCCGCGAGCCTGACTCCGACAACGGACTGATCCAGGTCGTTGCCAAACTGTGACGACCAGCTCAGGCTTCCGTCGCTTCCAAGGGAGGCTAGAAATCCGTCTCGCCCGCCAGCCCAGGAACCATCACCCAGTGAGCCGCCAGTCTCGCCAACGATGTACCACCCATCGGCTCCGTCGGAAACCGCGGTACGGACCAGATCGTCTGCAGGTGACCCCAGCTGCACGGACCAGAGAAGCTGTCCCGCTCCGTCAAGGCGCGTGACAAACCCATCCTCGCCGCCAGCTCCAACCCCCTCGAGATCACCCGAGGTCCCCCCTGTGACGAGGATATTGCCGGAGGCGTCCATGGTCACCCCGAGGGCTCGATCATCGGCGGACGTCCCCCACTGGGTCGTCCACAAAAGGCTCCCACCGGGAGAAACCTTGGCGATGAACGCGTCGACGCCGCCCATGGCGCCTGCCAGATCCCCATCCGTGGTTCCAACGACATAGATGTTGCCAAGGGCATCACTGACCGCATCCAAAATCTCATCCGAGCCTGCGGTGCCGAACTGCAATGTCCACAGGACAGAGCCGTCGCTGGAGACCAGGGACACGAAGGCGTCGACGCCACCGGCGCTCGAGGATCCGAGGGCACCTTCGGTCCCCCCGGCGAGGAAGACACCGTCATCGGGACCGAGCACGGCTGTCTGCACCATGTCGTTCAATGCTCCTCCGAACTGCGTCATCCATGTGGTCCCCCCCACCTTGTTCACCTTGGCGACCCAGCCGTCCAGGCCACCGCTGGATGCCGCCCCGTTCATGCTCCCCGCCGTAATACCGGCTACGAAGGTCGAACCGAAGCGATCCTCCACCAACCCAGTGACCCGGTCATCCTGCACGGTTTGAAAAAGGAGCACGTTGGTGCAGTCCCCAGTGAGGCTGGCCTGACAGGAGGCGTCACATGAGAGCTCGGAGAACCAGCACCCCATACCGAGCGTGCTCAGTTCCCCGAAATCAAGATAGTCACAGGCCTCGCCATATTCTTCGTCCCTGATGGCGTCTCCACAGAACCCGTCGCAGTAGACATCTTCCAGGACTTTGCAGTCGAAGGAACACAGGAGCTCCCCGGAGTAGTATCCCTGCGTCTGACAGGTCTCCGACCCGAGATTCTCTCCGTCGCACAGCTCTTCTCCGACCTGGATTTCGCCATCTCCACACCTCCCGTAGGAGAGACAGGACGAAAGATCCCGCTTACAATCGTCGGTGCACGCAAGCTCCCCGCCGTGATACCCCAGGGAAAGACAACTGGCTCCCCCGAGATCCACTCCATCACATTCCTCCTCGCCGTTACGCTGCTCATCTCCGCAGAGGACATCGCCGATGCACCCCGAAAAGTCATAGCGGCAGTCGTCCCCGCACGCCAACACACCGCCGTCGTACCCGAAGTCGGCACAATCCTTGCCCGAGATGTTCTGCCCGTCGCATTGCTCGTCCCCGCGGATGAGTCCGTCACCGCACAGGACCTCCCGATAGCAGAAACGTGTGTTGAAAAGACAGTCTGCGCCACACCCCAGTTCCCCGCCGACAAACCCGGCGAGATCACCGCATGTGTACCCTCCGAGGTTCGTCCCGTCGCACTGTTCATTGGTCTGGATGACGGTGTCACCGCAGGTGGCCGATCCTGTACATTCTGCAAGATTGTAATGGCAGTTCGCATTGCAGGAGAGCGCCCCCTCTCCGTAACCGAGCTCGTCACAGGTAAGGACAGGCAGCTCGGAGGCATCACAGATCTCGAAGTCCTCCTGGATGATCCCGTCACCACAGCTCCCCTGTTCCCTGCACCCGTCCAGATCCAGCAGGCAGTCCCGCGTGCACCCGAGGGTGCCGCCATAGAAGCCCAGCATATCGCAATAGTACCCGCCGAGGTTCGTGGCATCGCACTCCTCGCCGGAGTCCACGGCACCGTTCCCGCAGAGGGAGTCCTTCTTCGAGTCGTCGCAGGATGCGAACAGGATGAGAGCCAGAACGAAAATCAGAAATTGCTTCACTATACACCTCCAGGTGGTGTCCCGCTCCAAGGTTACATGAACGTGGCCTCTTCGCAAGCCCATGGGCAGATTTTCCAGCATGTGGTATGGATGGAAAATGATCCTGCGCACCATCTGGCTTCTCTTCTTTTCCCTCGGCTGTTCCGCACCGACCCGCTCCTCCGATCCCCCGCCCCGCCGGCCGGGAGAGCCGGATGGAGCCTACGCGAAGCGGGTGTGTCTGAGAAGCGGTGGACGTTCGACCCGTTGCCTGGAGTACGCTCGCGCCCTCGCGACAGGAACGGGAGGGCTTCGCAGAGATACCAAGGCGGCAGGACAACGCCTGCGCCAGCTGTGCCTCTGGCAGAAGGACGCCCGGGCCTGCGAGCTGCTCGGCGTGTGGCTCCTGGGGAAGGGCCCTCTGAAAAAGAACCCCGTCGAGGCGATCCCGCTTCTGGTTCGTGCCTGCGCCGACGAGCGGCCACGCGCATGCTACCACCTCGCGATGCACAGTGGGGGGCGGTTCGATCGTGACGCGCTCTTTCGCAAGGCCTGCCTGGGAGGGTTCGGTCGTGCATGCCCCGGCGCCGCCCTCTCCTTTCCCCCTGGGAGATCCAGGGAGCCAGCCCTGAGGAGGGGGTGCCGGCTCGGGGATCAGGACTCCTGCGTCTCACTCGCGCTGTGGCAGCTGGGAACGCCGGCCTCGGCGCCCGAGGCGTTGCGGATCCTGCGAGGGTCGTGCAGCGACGGGAGCGGGGCCGCCTGCCTGGAGCTCGCCCTCCGAAGTACAATGGCGAGGCGGAAGGAGCTCCTGGGCAGGGCCTGTCAACTGAAGCACCCCCCAGCCTGTGGTGCCCTGGGAAAATTGCTCATGCAAGAGAGCCGTGGGAGATCAGGTCCACGCCCTCTGACCCTCCTCAAGCGCGCGTGCTATTCCGGCGCCCCGGAGGCATGCGAGTATCTTGGATTCCATTACCACGCCGATGCCGTGACGGGGTCGGAGCAGACCCGGACCATAGACTATCTCTTCGAGGCCTGTGTTCGCGGCCGGGACGCGAGCTGCCTGCTCCTGGGCGAATACGTGCTCACCCACCTGACCGATCCGCTCAAACGACGGTGGCTGGTCTCGCGGATGCGCAACGGGTGCGAACGCGGGCAGAACGCCCTGCTGTGCCGGATCGCCTCAGAGGCTCTCTCCACCACGCCTGCCCACAGAGCGTTGGCACCACTGTATGCCGCCCTCGGATGTGCGATGGGAGACCCCCCATCCTGCCTGCGGCCGAAGACGCCCCCTGCCCGATGAGATCCTCAAGATTCCGGGAGTTCAGAGGCCGAAGAGTGTGCGGAGCTCGTCCATGGGCAGTCCATCCCCGGTCCCGATGTGGATGCCCTCGCGAGCAAACCAGGTCCGCTGCTGTTTCACATACTTCAGATGGGCTCTGATGACGGCCTCCGTAAGCTGTTCCACACCGGCAGTCTCCCCGGTTGTGAGGTATTCCACTCCCTGACGGTACCCAACGGACTGAAGGCTCCGCAGCTCGGAACCATACCCCATGGCCAGCAACCCTCGCACCTCCTCCACCAGCCCCGCCTCGATCATGACCGCCGCGCGCCGGCGGATCCGCTCCTCGAGCACCTCACGGGGAGGATCGACCACGAAGGTCCTCGTCTCCCGAAACGGCCCCTGCTCCTGATGTTCCCGGTGGTGATCCGTGATGGTCTTTCCCGTGAGTTCCAGTACCTCGAGTGCACGAATCAGCCGCACCCGGTCGTTGGGATGGAGCCTCGCCGCGGCATGCTGATCCCGTTGCAAGAGTCGCGCATGCAACATCCCAGGGTGCTCGTCCTCCATACGCTCCAGATCGCTCCGTAGCGCCGGATCCGCAGCAGGACCGGGGAAGAGTCCCCACACGAGCGCCCGAATGTACAGCCCTGTCCCGCCACAGACCACCACAGGCTTCCCGCGCCGCTCGAGGTCGAGGACAACCTCGCGGGCGAGGGACTGAAAGGTCCCCCCAGAGAAGGGTTCATCGGGTTCCACCACGTCGATGAGATGATGGGGTACCGTCTTGAGCTCTTCTGGCGTGGGTTTGGCGCTGCCGATATCGAGCCGCCGATATACCTGCACGGAGTCGGCGCTGATGATCTCGCCGCCCAGCGCCAAGGCCACGCCGATGGCCGCGGCGGTCTTCCCCGCGGCGGTCGGACCGGCGATGACGATGAGGGGTGGGTTCATGAGGGGATTTGGTCCACGCAACGGCGTGGCAGGATATGGTCTAGGGGAAGAAGTAGTCGGCGTGGTAGGGAGCGTAGAGCGTAAGGCCGTACTCAATCTCGATGACCGCGAACTTGGTGTTCTTGTAGTACTGGCTCACCTTCTGCACACCACCCTTGTGAATAACGCCCACGGGTTTGGTGCTGGCGTCGGGCGTGAGGTAGAGGGGCAGATCCGTGCGGATCTGGTAATCCTTCTCGATGGAGCTGGTGCCATAGGTGTGCGCGCTGGGCAGGGAGGCCTTGCAGGTACATGTGCCGTGGGTGGCGCCCTGGGCGATGTCGGCACGCATGTAACCGAGGATGGCGAAGGGGGCGTCCTTGGTGGGTTTGAAGAAGACACGGGTGCGGCCCTTGGCGCTGCGGACTTCCTTGTTCACCAGGAGGACCTGGGAGGTGTCGTTGCACAGGGGCAGCTGGAGGACGAAGTCACCGCCGCGGGAACGGCCGTACACCTCGAAGAGGGGGGCGTCGGTGTTGAGCTGCCGCGTGGGGAGCTTCTTGCTGAAGCGCCAGGGGTAGGCCACGCCAGACTTCATCTTCCCAAGGAGGTACTTCTTGTGTACCCAGCCCTTGAGGTAGATGGGGGAGCAGTTGGCGTGCATCTCGTGGCTGATCTCGGCCCATTCACCGTTGATCTTCTTGATCATGACCTCGATGGGGGAGGAGACGAAGCCGACCACGACGCCCTTGGGCTTGTCGTAGACGTTGGCGCCACCGCCGAGCTTCACGCTCACCTGGAACATGTCCAGCGTGCCGTTGAACCAGAATTCCTTTTTCTCAACACGCACGGGCATCATGACGCCGGCGGCCGTGTCAAGCAGCCCGCCCGTCTGATAAATTGTGTAGGGGGGCTTGATCTTGACGCGCAGGCCCTCGTCGATGGCGAGGCTCAGGGTCTTGACCTTGGGGTCGATCTTGGCGGTCGAGCTTGACTGCACGGGCATCTTGGCCCAGGCGGGGAGCGCCGGCGGGTCGCCCTTCTTCTTCACCTTGTCGAAGTCTTCGACCTTGACAGGCTCATCCTTCTGGGGATCTTCAATTTTCTTTGGTGGTGTCGGGGGTTTCGGCTCGCACGCCAGCAGGAAGGCAAGCCCTGTAAAAGTGAGAAT
>QKIM01000356.1 GCA_003249585.1 Deltaproteobacteria bacterium | reverse complement strand
AGTGGAGGCCTTCCTTGAGGAGGGATATCGGGTCGTGAAGGTGAGGCCGCCCGTCCTCATGACCATCTCCTCGGACTGTAACAGACCGCGCTACCCGAACATGGCCAAGATCATCATGGCACACCGAAAAAACAGGGTGACGGTGCTTACCGCGGCCGACCTCGCGGTGCCCGCCGAGACGTCGGGGCTTGCTGGATCGCCGACCAGGGTCCGAAGGGTCTTCGTCCCCGAGGCGCCCCCCAAGGGCGAAATTCTGCCCGGTCCGGCCCACGAGGCTGCTCAGGCCTTTGTAGATAAACTCAAGGAATATCATTTGGTGTAGCATGACTCTACGGATTGATCTCTCGCGCTGCAGCGGCTGCGCGCTCTGTCTGGAAAGTTGTCCCTTCGGAGCTCTCGCACTGGACGAGGGGGTTGCACGGGTAGACGCTCTCGCCTGTACCCTCTGTGGAGCCTGCGTGCCTGTCTGTACCGAGGAAGCCATCACCATGGAAGAGACCAGGGCTGTGGCGGACAAGGGTTCAGGGGTGCTGGTCTTCGCCGAGCAGCGGGGCGGAGTGCTCGCCCCGGTGAGTCTGGAGCTCCTGGGGATCGGACGGCGACTGGCCGATGACCTGGGGACCACGCTCCACGCGCTCCTCATTACCGAGACACCGGACGATCTTCCGACCACCCTCTACGTCCACGGCGCCGACGTGGTCCACGTAGCGGCTGCCCCTGGGCTGGGCGATTACCGCACGGAACCCTACACCAGCGTCACCACGCAGGTTGTCCTGGAGCTCGCTCCCGAGATCGTCCTCATGGGAGCCACCGCCCGTGGCCGGGATCTCGCACCGAGAGTGGCCCAGCGGCTGGGTACTGGGCTCACGGCCGACTGCACGGAGCTTTCCATTGATCCCAAGGAGAGGCTCCTGCTCCAAACCCGTCCCACCTTCGGCGGGAACATCATGGCGACCATCATCACTCCCGAACGGCGGCCCCAAATGGCCACGGTCCGCGAAGGAGTCATGGAGCGGCTCCTGGCTGATCCGTCCCGGACCAAAGACCCGGTGACCGTGTCCCTGCCCGTGGAGCTTCAGGGAATCGAGACCTTCTGCGAGATCGTCACGGAGGCTCGAAGGGCCGTCACCATCGATCGCGCCCGCATCCTCGTCGCCGGCGGACGGGGGGTAGGGTCCGCAGAGGGGTTCACGCTCCTCGGTGAGCTGGCCGAGGTCCTCGGAGGCGAACTGGCAGGCTCCAGGGTGGCCGTGGAGAAAGGCTGGATCGGGCGGGAACGTCAGGTGGGCCAGACCGGGAGCTCCGTGGCACCCGACCTGTATATCGCCTGCGGCATCTCCGGCAGTGTGCAGCATCGGGCCGGCATCAAGGGCGCCAGGGTGGTCGCGGCCATCAACACAGATCCTGAGGCCCCCATCTTTCACCGGGCAAATTTTGGGATCGTCGGCGATTTCCGTGAGGTGATCCCCCTTATCATCCGGACGCTCAAGAGGGGGCGGAAGGACGCCTAGATGCCGCGGGCCGTGGCTGCCTCGCGGATGGCCAGGATCTCTCCGAAATACATGCGGTGGTAGTCCTTCTCGGGGTACTTCTCGTGGATGCTCTCGTCGAGGAAATGATCGGGTTCGAGATCATCCCAGTACATCTTTTTGCACTCGAGGATCAGATCCGCCTCCCGGAAGGAGGGGGAAGAGACCTGCATGGAAGGGATGGGGGTCAGGCCCGACTCCTTGATCTTGTCCATGGTCCTCCCTGATTGACTTCCCAGCAGGACGAGCTCTTTTTTAAAGGACTCCTTGAAGGAGCAGAGGGTGAAGTTGTCGTAGCGCTCCAGAAAAGAGAAGGTGTGCCGGACCGGGCGTACGACGATGGTGACGAAGGGTTTGCCCCACATGGTCCCGAACCCTCCCCAGGCCACGGTCATGGAGTTGTAGTCGCCCGACTGGAGATCGCCCGAAGTGAGAAGGAACCAGCGTTCGTTCCACAGGTGGTGGGGGCGGGCGGTGAAGGCTGAGGGCTCGATATGGATCATGATGACCTCGCGTGAAGTGAAAAATACCATGGTGGACGAAGGAAAATTCCCCGGTCGCCCAATACAGACTGTGATACAATATGGCACCAAACGGGAGGGATTGGCCATGAAAATCCACGTCGCCATCATCGCTTTTTTTCTTGTGATTGGACTTTTGTCCTGCGCGGGGGGGTCTACTTCGGGGGTTTGTGGTGACGGGGTCTGCAGCAGCGGGGAGTCCTATGCGTCCTGCCCGGACGACTGCACGGACCTGTGCGGGAACGCGCGGATCGACGATGGCGAGGAGTGTGACACGGGGGAGCTCGGGGGCGCGACCTGCCTCGGCGAGGGGTTCGTCTCAGGGACGATCAGTTGCAACGTGGACTGCACCCTCAACACGTCCCTGTGCGACACCACCTGCAACGATCTCTGCGCATCGGGTGATTCTCGCTGCTCGGGCAATGACCTGCAGCAGTGCGCCCAGGACGGCGGGGGCTGTTATGTCTGGGAGACACAGACGGACTGCACCCAGTCCACCCAGATCTGTGACGACTCCACGGGGACGGCCCAGTGTTCCGACACCTGTCAGGACGCCTGCACCGACGGAGAGACCCGCTGTCAGTCCACGGTGCTGCAGAGCTGCCAGATGGGAGAGAACGGCTGCACCCAGTGGAAGGACAATCAGGACTGCGCGGTGAACTCCCTGACCTGCATGCTCTCGGGGTCGGAGTACGCCTGCGTGGACACCTGCACCCACGAGTGCACCATCGGCGAGGGCGACCGCTGTGACGGTACAACCTCACAGACCTGCACCACCGACGGGAACGGCTGCCGGGTCTGGCAGGACATCGAGGACTGCTCCACCACGGGCAGGCTCTGCTCCGCAGGAAGCTGCACCTGCGTCAACGAGTGCACCGATTCCACCACCAGGTGCAGCGGGGATCTGCGCCAGGACTGTGTGGCCGACACCTACGGCTGCTACGCCTGGGAGACCGCACAGGACTGCTCATCCACGGGGCTCGTGTGTGACACCTCCTCGGGGACCGCCCAGTGCGTGGCCAGCTGCACCGACGCCTGCAGCTCGGGGCAGACGGACTGCCTCGGGGACGTGACCCGGACCTGCGCCATGCAGGCCTCGGGCTGCTACGGCTGGGACGAGGTCACGAACTGTGCCTCCACGAGCCGCAGCTGTTCGTCCGGGAGCTGTGTCTGCAACGATCAGTGCGCGTCGGGGCAGATGCGCTGTTCGGGCACAGTGACCCAGTCCTGCGCCAGCGACGCCTACGGCTGCTGGTATTTCGCCGACGGCACCGACTGCGCCACTCTCTCCCAGGAGTGCGTCTCCGGGGTCTGCGAAACCCCGGTCGTAACCGATTACACCTGCAGTGTGACCTCCGGCTACGAGTCCATCAACGCCACGGGCACGGAACTTACCACGGACACCGATGGGGATGACGAACACTATGCCTTCACCATCCCCTTCTCTTTTTCATACTACGGCACGACATACACGACGGGTTATCTGTGCACCAACGGCTGGGTCTCCTTCGGCAGCGACCCCGGGGTCGATATACTTTCGAACACTACACTGCCCAATACCTCCACCCCCAATGCGGCGATCTATGTCTTTTGGGACGATCTCGTCTACGAACAGGACGTTTGGGCCGATGCACGCCTGCTCTATCAGACCACGGGCACCTCACCCAACCGCGTCTTCATCCTGGAGTGGTACCAGGTGTACCGATATGCCTATTCTGACCACAAGGCCTCCTTCCAGCTTCGGCTCTATGAAGGATCCAACGCCTTCGAGGTCTCCTATGACCGTGCGAACTGGGTCGGGTCCAGCTACTCCGCCACCATCGGCTACGAGGACGAGACGGGGACCCTGGGGCTTGACATCGGATCCACCTTCACGGCGCCCCCCGACGACGACTACTACTGCGTCCCCAACTGACCACCACTGATCCTATAAGGATGAAGGGGGGTTACTGGAACTGGGAGGAGGAGGAGAGGATCCCGCCGGGCTCGAAGCCGTCGAAGGTGTCCTCGATGACCTGCCCGTCGATGGAGGTGAGGCGCAGCGTGAAGGAACCCTCGCCAAATCCGCTCGCGTCGGTGTACGTGCCGTCGGAGCCCCGGGTCAGTGCCTGCCAGTCGGTGTGGTTGGTGCTCCGAACCTCGACGGCTTCGAGGGGCAGGGCGATGTTCCGCACCCACAGGCTGGTCCACCACACGTTGGCCCCCGTCTGAAACTGGTACCGGATGGTCTCGCCGTTGTCGGGGCAGCGGGTGACGTACCAGGACATGAGCCGTGGGTACTCGCCGGAATTCAGGATCTCGTAGGCCTCGGGGGAGACGTCGATGCTGTTCTGGGTGGTGACGCCCGTGGTGACCACCCGCAGGGTGAGTTCCTTGCCCATGTCCGTTTCCAAGCGGATGCACGCGTCGCACAGCTGCCCGTCTCCGTTGTGGGTGAGCTCCAGCCCCGCCAGGTAGATCCCCTCTATGGTCTGGATGGAGGAGGGGTAGGGCGCGCAGGAATTCCAAATGCTGCCGTCCCACTCCACAGGGCCCAGGTGGAACTCGCCGCCGGTGAAGGTCTCGCTGTAGACACCCCCGTCGGCGTCGAAATAATTATTGTAGGAGTGGCTCTGGCCTCCACCGCCGCAGGAGGTGGCATGGAGCCCCAGTGTAATGAGCAGGAGGATGGATTTCATGCGTCTCTCCCTTGGTCATCTGTGGAGGTATGGCCGCGAGGAGAGCATAGAACACGACAGGGTGAGACGTAAAGAAAAAAGAGGCGGAGGAGTTGGTTCCAGGAACTTTCCATGGTAGAGTCCCGGTCTTGCCCCCAAATGTTGGAGGGCTTTACCACGAAAGGGAGACACCATGGTCCGCTCTGTTCTGATTGCTGCGCTTTTGTTCACCTTCACCGCCTGTGACGACGATGACGCCACGGGCTGCACGGCAGACAGCTGTGCCGCCTGGGAGGTCTGTGGCGCCGACGGGGCCTGCACTCCAGACACGGGGCGGTGCAATTCGGCCCTGGACTGCGCCGGACTGGACGAGACCTGCAACGTGGACACCCATTCCTGCGAGGCCCTGGCCGAATGCATCGACAGCGAGGACTGCCTGGATGCTGAACTGCCCGTCTGCGACAACGGGACCTGTGTGGCCGAAACTCTCACGTGCAACGAGGACGGACTCTCCTCGGAGGTGACGCTGGCCGAGGACTCCTGCGTGGAGTCGACCGACTGCATCGACAGCTCCGACTGTGCCGACGGGTACCGGTGCGAGAACCTGCCCGTGGACGGCGAGACCTTCAGCCGCGCCTGCTGTGTGGAGGGTCTTCGTGGCTGTCTTGCCCGTGGCGAGGCATGCGAGGACGAATTCGACTGCGAGAGCGGCCTGTGCATGGACCGCAACGGCGGGACGAAGTACTGCACGGGGCAATGCTCCGACAACACCGAGTGTCCCGACCCCATCGGCGAATGCTACGACATGGTGGTGATGCAGGTTTGTGTCGAGCCCGAGGCCTAAAGGAAAGAGCGTAATTTCGGCCGTGTTCGCCGTAGCGAAAAAAGTGTATTCCCACCCTTGCAAAAGACCGGTGATGGGGTATGGTACCGTGTCCACCAGGATTGCCCTGTTTGTGGGTAAGTCTTGAAAAAAAATCGAATAAGGAGAATTTCATGAAAACTCAGATCCTGCTCGTACTGACCATTTTTCTGACGTTGGGGCTCGCGTCCGCCTGTGACGACGACTCCAGCAACAACAACAACACCGAGTGTACCGAAGGCGAAACCCAGAACGGGACGACCGTCTGCGGATACAACGGCGAAGGCGTCTTCGTGCAGAGCTGTGTCGACGGCCTCTGGGCAGACACCGCCACGTGCACCGGCACCGACGAGTGCACCAACGACGCCACCCAGATCGGCACCACGGCTTGCAATGGCACCGGTTTCCTCTATCAGGACTGTGTCGACGGCGCCTGGGTCGACTCCGCCAACTGCACCGTGGGCGGGTGCACCCAGGACTCCACCCAGCTGGGCACCACGACCTGCGGTCTCAACGACGAGGGCGGCGACGTGGAGCTGTGCAACGCCGAGGGCACCTGGGATGACACCACCGAGTGCACCGGCACCGACATCTGCGTGAACGGCTCTCAGCAGGACGGCACCACC
>QKIM01000348.1 GCA_003249585.1 Deltaproteobacteria bacterium | reverse complement strand
GTTTTCAGAGATCACACCTCCGTCCCCGCTGGTGGGAGGAGGGGGGGGAGGGTCAGGGAGCCTCTTGTGCTGGGAGGTCTGGGAATACTCCCTGCCGTGGTTGGCGTACTTGGTGGTGTCCTGGTAGATACAGGAGGCCTGCATGAAGGAGAGGGCAATGATGAGGGTGATGAAACGTTTAAGGACCATATGGGCAACAGCTCGTTCGTCGTGAAGGTTCCGGGAAAAAGGCCCGGGGCCCTGCGGATTCAACCTGAGGAGGAGAACGGCGTTACGACTCCTTCTTCAGAATATTCAAAAAAACCGACGGATAAAACGTCAAAATTGCCGGTGTCGTGGAGCCTCTAAATCGGGTATAGGTATTTGATCTTGGAAAATCAATGGAAGAAAGTGTTTTTTGTCCCCTGAGGATGTGCTATCAAGCTGAAAACGGCGGGAGCCTTCCCGCCGCGAGGTGACCCATGGAGAAAAAAACCGCAGTCGTCCTCCTGAGCGGAGGGCTCGATTCCACCACGGCCCTGGCCGTCGCCCGGCGTGACGGGTTTGACATTCACGCCCTCAGTTTCACCTACGGACAGCTCCACACCGTGGAGCTCGAGGCCGCCCGCAGGGTCGCGGCCCACTTCGGCGTGGAGCAGCACACTATCCTCGACCTGCCGCTGGCCTCCCTGGGCGGCAGCGCCCTCACGGGCCACGGTGAGGTTCCCAAGGACCGCGAGAACCTTGATGGTGAAGGCATCCCCGTGACCTACGTCCCGGCGCGCAACACGATCTTCCTCTCCTATGCCCTGGCCATCTGCGAAGTCACGGGGGCCACGGACATCTACATCGGCGTGAGCCATGTGGATTACTCGGGCTACCCCGACTGCCGACCCGAATTCATCGAGGCCTTCGAAGCGCTCGCCAACCGCGCGACCCGCATCGGGGTCGAGGGTGGACACATCACCATCCACGCTCCCGTCATGGAGCTGGACAAGGGCGAGACCATCCGTCTCGGGCTCTCTCTCGGCGTGGACTACTCGATGACCCACACCTGCTACGACCCCCACGAGGACGGGACCGCCTGCGGCCGCTGCGACTCCTGCCTGCTCCGGCTTCGGGGCTTTGCCCAGGCCGGCGTAGAGGATCCCGTGGCCTACCGGGAGCGGCAGTGACCCTTCGCGTCTACGAGATCTTCAAGTCCCTCCAGGGGGAGTCCTCCTTCCAGGGCCTCCCCTGTATCTTTATCCGGCTGGCGGGGTGCCATCTGGACTGTTCCTGGTGCGACACCCGGGATGTCCGGACCGCCCAGGGAACACCCATGGATATTACTGAAATAATACATAAAATTTCGGTCATGGGAGCTCGCGTCGTGGAGGTAACCGGCGGAGAACCCCTCCTCCAGGAAGATTCTTACGAACTTCTAACTACATTGAATAACTATGGTTTCACCGTCCTGCTCGAAACTTCGGGCGCCGTCCCCCTTGATAAGGTGGATCCGAGGACCCATATTGTCATGGACGTGAAACCCCCTTCCTCGGGAGAAGCCGCCTCCCTCGTGGAAGCGAACTTCACCCGCCTCGATGAGAACGACGAGGTGAAGTTCCCCTGCGCCTCCCGGGAAGACTTCGACAACGCCATGATCCACCTGCGTCGCCACGAGCGGCGGCGGTGGCGCCCCCTCTTCACCCCCGTGACACCGCACCTCGACGGCGCGGCCCTCGCCGCCTGGGTGCTCACGGAGGGGCCGCCCGACGGCCGCTTCCAGCTCCAGCTCCACAAGATCATCGGCCTCCCATGAAAGGATACCCCATGCACACCGTCCATCTGGTCAAACGTTTCGGCTTCGAGGCAGCCCACCGGCTGCCCAAGGCCCCTCCCGGTCACAAGTGCCGGAACCTCCACGGCCACTCCTTCAAGTTCGAAGTAGAGGTGCGCGGCCCCGTCGCCGATGAGACCGCCTGGTACATGGACTTCAAGGACATCAAGACGGCCGCCTCCCCCATCGTCGACATGCTCGACCACACCTATCTCAATGACATCGAGGGTCTCGAGGACGGCACCTCCGAGGTGATGGCCCGCTGGATCTGGAAGCGCATGGAGCCCAGTCTGCCCGGCCTGTACCGCATCACCGTCCACGAGACCGACAACTCCTTCTGCCACTACTTCGGAGAGGACTAGACCGCGCCATGGAAGACGTTCAGAACCACCGGGACCACCGTCAGATTCCCATCGACCACGTCGGCATCACCTCCATCGACTGGCCCATCACCGTCGCCGACCGGGAGAACACCGACCAGCACACCATCGGGTCCTTCACCCTCTCCGTGGATCTGCCCAAGGAGTTCAAGGGGACCCACATGAGCCGGTTCGTGACCATCCTCTCGGACTTCTCCACGGAGATCACCGCCGACAAGCTCCCCTCCATCATCCGGGAGATGCAAAAGCGTCTCCACGCCGAGCGTGCCCACCTGGAAGTCCGTTTCCCCTACTTTGTCAACAAGATGGCCCCCGTGACCGGCTGCAAGTCCATGATGGACTATGACTGCGCCTTCTACATCGAGGCCGACGGCGAGGAGCTGGACTTCATTCTGGAGGCCACGGTCCCCGTGACGTCCCTGTGCCCGTGTTCCAAGGCCGTCTCCGACTACGGCGCCCACAACCAACGGGGGCTCATCACCCTCAAGGTGCGCCCCGAGCGGCTCGAGGGCGATGAGTTCCGGCACATCTGGCTTGAGGAGCTCTTCGACATCGGCGAGAGATCTGCGTCCGCCCCCATCTTCCCCCTGCTCAAGCGGGAGGACGAACGGCACGTCACCATGCAGGCCTACGACAACCCCGTCTTCGTGGAAGACATGGTCCGTAACGCCGCCGTGCAGCTTCGGGACGACGAGCGGGTGGAGTGGTACGAGGTCACCGCCGTCAACGACGAGTCGATCCACAAGCACAAGGCCTTCGCCGTCACCACCTGGGACCGCAATGCCCCCCAGGACTAGCCACCCGCGCCTCCGCGTCGTCTCCGCCTGCACAGGAAAAAAGAGCCTCGCCTGCGATGCCCCCCTCAGTTTCGTGGAGCTGCGGGCCCTCGAGCGCGGTGATCCGCCACCCCGGCTGTCAGATCTGCCCCGGGCAGCAGCCCGGGAGCTCTACAGCGGCATGCAGCACCGCACCCTGATGCGGGGACTGGATCATCTCCCCGCGGGCGTCTCGGAGGAGCTGTTCATCGTGAGCGCCGGCTATGGTCTGGTCCGCGGTGACGAGCTCCTTTTCCCCTACGAGGCCACCTTCTCGGGGCAGCCCCGACGGGTGGTCGAGGCCATGTCCCGGGAGCTGGACCTCCACGCCTCCATGGCGCGCCTCTTCGCCGAGAGCGTCGACTGCACCCTGGTGCTCCTGGGGACCGAGTACCTGCGGGCCGCCCGCCTCAACGACTGCCCCGGAGACTTCTCCACCACCATCATCCTGGGGGCCGCGGCCGCTCGCCCCCTGGCTCCCGAAGGGGCCCTCTTCGTACCGCTGGGGATGCCCGAGGCCCGCCGCTTCGGCGCAACGCTCATCGCCCTCAAGGGAGTCCTTGGGGGACGATTCCTGGAGCGCTTCACCCTCCCGCTGCCCCGGACAGCGGAGGAATTTCTGGAGCGGGTATCGTGACAGCCCGTCCGCGCTATTTCATCCCTGATTGGGACGACCTGGTCGATCCCGGCTATGATTTTCTCACGGATACCGCCCACGGCCGCGGCTGGGACCAGGAGCGCTACGCCCACGAATTGCTGGATCAGCCTCCCTACGATGGCATCCTGGTCTCCAAGGTCGTCGAGGAGAAGTCCAAAAAGCGGCGCGAACGTCTCCGGCGGCTGGGAGTTCACGGCGCCCTGAGAGTGGCGCCTGCCTTCCCCGTCATCGGAGACTGCGGCGCCTTCGGCTACATCGAGGAGAAGATTCCCCCCTACGGGAGCGCAGAGATCATCGACTACTACACCGCCTGCGGCTTCGACTTCGGGGTGAGCGTGGATCACCTCATCCCCTCCGCGGATTTCCCGGACCGGGACCTTCGCTACCGCATCACCCAAGAGAACGCACAGGAATTCCTCACGCTGCATCGGAAGCTCGCACCCCCCTTCACGCCCGTGGGAGCCGTACAGGGGTGGGACGCGGACTCCTACGCATCTTTGGCCTCCAGGATGGCAGGCATGGGATACGAGATGCTGGCGCTGGGTGGGCTGGTCCGAGCCTCCACAGAGACCATCCTGGAGATCACCAGCGCCGTGCGAAAGGCCGTGGGAAATGACATCCGCCTCCATCTCTTCGGTGTCGCCCGGGTTCCCATGCTCGAGGACCTGATCCGCCTGGGGGTGTGGTCCGTGGACTCGGCCTCGGCGCTGAGACGCGCCTGGATGGGCTCCACCGACAACTACCACACCCGGGACGCGGACTACTGCGCCATACGCATCCCCGAGCCCGGCAGGCGGGGCCCCATGAAGCATCTGGAGGGTGACGCCCTCAGAAGGGCGCAGGGGCTGGAACAGATGTCCCTGGCGAAGATTCGAGGCTACGACCGCGGCGCCGTCCCCCTCGGGGAGCTCCTGGCGGTCCTGGGGGACTACGAGACCATCTACAACGAGGGTGGCAAAAGCCGCATGACCCACTACGAGCGGACCCTGCGGGACATGCCCTGGAAGCACTGCGCCTGCGCCATCTGTCGAAAAGCGGGAGTGGAGGTGGCCATCTTCCGGGGAAACAACCGGAACCGGCGGCGAGGGTTTCACAACACCTGGGTCCTCTTCGAACAGTTCAGAGATCTATAGACACGCGTTGATACGAAGCGGGAAAGGGGGCTGGAGCGCCGGCCATTGAAACGCTGTCACGTCGTCCTCGCGAATGCGGGACCCAGTTTTAGCTTTGATTTCAATAAATGGAATGGATTCCCGCCTCCGCGGGAAAGACGAAATGTCGGGCGAGGGAAGCTCCTGAACGTAAAATTGGTCGGCCCTCTAGCGGCGGGTGACGATGAAGGAGGAGATCTTGTCGTTGAAGCCGTGCTTCACGAGACACTTCACGTTGTGACCAAAGGTGCGGGAGCGGCCGCGGAAGTGGGCATGCTCGTAAATGGTGATCCTGTAGCCGGGGAGGACGGAAAGAGCGGAGAGGTCATCGTTCTTGATGCCCAGGCGACGCATCCGCTTCAGATCGTAGGAGCCCACGGGCACGGACACACGGTATCCCCTGAACCCGCAGTGCTGGTACACCGTGGCGACATTGACCGGAGGAGGAGGGGCGAGGCGGCTGACGATGATGGAGGAGATCTTGTCGTTGAAGTTGTGCTTCACGAGGCAGCGGACATTGTGCTTGAAGGTGAGATTGCGGCCACGGAATTTGTTGTGCTCGTAGACGGTGACCTGATAGCCGGGGGCGACGGTGAGCGCCGAGATGTCGTCGTTCTTGACGCCCATCCGGATGAGACGGCCCAGTTTGTATGAGCCCACACCCAGGGTGACGGCACGGCCCTTGAATCCACAGTGTTTGTATACGGTGACCTGTGCGTCGGCCGACGTGGGGAGGGTCATGACGAAACCGGCCAATAACATGGAAAAGAGAGCTGCTTTCATAAAAAACTCCTTGCGGGACGAAGCATCGCCCGCGGCTGAGGGGTGCTGGTTCAAGGGGTCCAGCTGTCACTGATCTCGAAATACGGTCCGCGTTGAGGGACCCTGGTGCTGGCTGATCTTCGACCGATCCACCGGGAAATAATTCACCGATGCGGATAATACCAGAGCGGTTTTCTGAAAACTATCGGAAACGACCGCTCGGACACCCCAAAGTGAGTTTATATACCTGATTGAATATATTATATTAATTAAAGAACTATCAATCCACTGGCCTCGCCAGGGTATACAGCCCGTCCGAAAGGTCGTCGAACTGCCGTGTGACCAGCTTGTGGACGTCGTCGAGCGCCCGGTTGTACACCAGGGGTCCTACCTCGCGGATGAAGAGGTCCAGGAGGAATTCCACATCGAAGCGCCCCACCTCCAGGTCCAGCTCGTCCTCAATACTCGAACGCAGCCTCTCGACGAGCCGCTCACGCCGTTCGTTCTCAAGCTGGAGCATGCTCACTTGTCCTTGGTGAAGTCAGGGTTGAGGAGCTCTCCCCCGGAGTCGGGGCCCGGCTTGACGGACATGCCCTTCATGGCGGGCATGGGTCTGGGGATCTCCTTCATGACGGGCACGGGT
>QKIM01000406.1 GCA_003249585.1 Deltaproteobacteria bacterium | reverse complement strand
AACGTCATGCTCAAGAACAACGCCATCGGTGCCGACAACCGATGGACGTTCGACAAGAAAAAAGTATTCGCAATCAACATGACCAGCAGCCCCGGCGCGGGAAAGACCACCCTCATCCGCTCGAGCCTCGGGGAACTGACCAGCAGACACCGTGTCGCGGTCATCGAGGGAGACCTCTTCACCTCCCGGGACGCGGAGCGGCTCGCCGATTTCTCCATCCCGCTGGTGCAGATCAACACCGAGGGCGGGTGTCACCTGGACGCCAAGATGGTCAACGCGGCCCTGGAGAAGATCGACCTCGACGACATCGACCTGTGCATCGTCGAGAACGTGGGCAACCTGGTGTGCCCCGCCGCCTTCGACATCGGCGCCCACCGCATGGTGCTGCTCTATTCCGTCACGGAAGGCGAGGACAAACCCTCCAAGTACGCCACCATGTTCACCAAGGCCGACGTGGTCATCATCACCAAGACCGACATCGCCCCCTACTGCAACATCGACCTGGACACCGTCGAGGCGGAGGTGCGGGCCGTGAATCCCGGCTGCCGGATTTTCAAGGTCAACAGCCTGGACCCCTCCACCCTCACCGAGTGGCTCGCATGGCTCGACAGCGAAATCGAATCCGCATCACGGGCATAGTCCAGGGCGTCGGATTCCGCCCCACGGTTTACACCTACGCGCGTGCCTTCAACCTGACGGGGACGGTCTGCAACAATGTCGAGGGGGTCACCGTCGAGGTGGAGGGCCCCCCGGAGGCGGTACACGGTTTCATCGACCGGCTGCGCACCTCGCCGCCGCCCCTCTCCTCCATCGCCTCCTTTGAGGTGACCGCGGTCGCCCCCTTGGGAGACGATGACTTCACCATCCTCAGGAGCGACGACACCGGACTGAGCAAGGAGGCGGCCATTTCCCCGGATCTGGCCACCTGCGCCGACTGCAGGCGGGAGATCCTCGACCCGACTGACCGGCGATTCGGGTACCCCTTCACCAACTGCACCAACTGCGGTCCGCGGTTCACCATCATCAGAGATCGCCCCTACGACCGCCACCTCACGTCCATGGGGGCCTTCCCCATGTGCCCCCAGTGCGCCGCCGAATACGAAGACCCGCTGAACCGCCGGTTCCATGCGCAGCCCAATGCCTGTCCTGACTGCGGTCCATCCCTCACCCTCCTCGACGGGACGGCTACCGGTGCCGCCGCACTGGCGGCCTGCATCCGAGGCATCGCAAACGGAGAAATCTGGGCCGTCAAGGGCCTCGGCGGGTTCAACCTCGCGCTGGACCCCACCATCCCCGGCGCCCTTGAGCGCATCCGCACGCTCAAGCGACGCCCCTGCAAGGCCTTCGCCCTCATGGCCCGGGATCTGGATGTGGCACGCCGGTTCTGCGATGTCTCTGAGGCCGAAGAGCTGCTGCTCATGGGGCCGGCGGCCCCCATCGTGCTGCTGAAGAAGCGGAATGCCGCTCTGGATGCCGTCTCCCCGGACAACAACCGCCTGGGCATCATGTTGCCCTACACGCCCCTGCACCACCTGCTCCTTGCCCCCTTCGAGGTGCTGGTGATGACCAGCGCCAACCTTAGGGACGAACCACTGGCCGCCACGGACGACGAGATCCTGGCCCTCATGAGCCAGGGGCTCTGCGACAACGTGCTGACCCACGATCGGGCCATCGTCCACCGGTGCGACGACTCCATCGCCCAGATCGTCGAGGGCCGTACCCACTGGCTGCGCCGCGCCCGTGGACAGGTCCCCGTGACGCTGAGCCCGACGCTTCCGAACGGCCGGCAGCTCCCCGATTCCCTGGCCTACGGGGCCAACCTCAAGAACTGCTTCGCCCTCTCAAAAGGTGGCCGCATCACCCTTTCGCAGCACATCGGCGACCTCATGGATGTCCGCAACCTCGACTGGCAGCGATCACAAATCGAGGATCTCGCGGGGCTCCTCGAGGTTACGCCCGTGCGCCTGGTCACCGACGCCCACCCCGGCTACGAGAACGCCACACCGCAGCTCCCGGCCCTGTCGCCCGACGTCCCGGTGCACCGGGTCTTTCATCACCACGCCCACATCCTCAGCGTCCTGGCCGAGCACGACGCCCTGGACTCGCCGGTCCTGGGGATCTCCTGTGACGGCACGGGCTACGGGCCCGATGGGACCATCTGGGGCTGCGAATTTCTTCAGGTCCTTCCCACCTGCCCCGAAGCGCGGCGGGCGGCCCACCTCGCCACCTTCCCCCTCCCCGGCGGGGAACAGGCCATCCACGAGACGGACCGCATCGCCATGGCCCTGGCCCGGACAGCCGGCATCGCCCCTTCACGCCTCCCCTTCCCCCCGGATCGCATGAAGGCCATGGAGTTCCTCATGGACCGCGGGATCAACTCCCCCTTGACCTCAAGCGCGGGCCGGCTCTTCGACGGGGTGTCGGCCCTGCTCGGCATCTGCCTGGAGAGCGGTTACGAAGGTCGCGCCGCCATTATGCTCCAGCAGGCAGCGGAGCAGTCGGGGCCTGTGGACGGCAGCTACCCTGTCGTCATTGAGGGGGACGCGCCCAGGGTGATCCGGTTCGAGCCCATGATCAGCGCCCTCCTGGACGACCGCGATCCCGTGGAGAAGAGGGCGCTGCGCTTTCACCAGTGGTTTGTGGAGAGTCTCCTCACCGTGGTCGTCAGGGAGCGCCCCCTGAAGGTGGCCGCGTCCGGGGGAGTCTTCCAGAATTCCCTCCTGCTCTCCGCCCTGCGGCGCAGCCTGGACCGTGAGGGCATCCCCCTCCTGGTCAATGAACGCTTCCCCGTCAACGATGGGGGAATCGCCCTCGGGCAGATCGTGCATCCTGGCCCCGGAGAGCCCGACCACCACCAGAAAAAGGCTTGATCATGGAGCCCCGACAGGGTACACCCTCATGGACATGAAACTGCACATCCTTATTGTTTCCATTGTTATTTTTCTCTCATCCTGCGCCCCTGGCAACGAAAAGGCCAGTGTTTCCAGGTCCACCGGGGACATCGCCCTGTCCGACCTCCAGTATGAGGGTGGGATCCTCTCCGGCCGCCTGCGCAACCGTGGACCGGACACGCTGACCCGCGTAGAGACCACCTTCACCTTCACCACCCCCTGCGGTCGGAAGATCCTGGAGAAGGCCGTGGTCCTGGTCCCCGGCGGGGACGGCAAGTCCCTGGCCCCCGGGATGGAGAAACACTTCCGGATCCGGGCGAAGCTGCACTGGCGCGGTCGCCGAGAGCCCCGGATTCTCGCGCACGTCACGGCTATCCGCCGTGCGAGGAAGGAGCGTTAGCCATGTGTCTCGCGGTCCCGGTTCAGGTAACGGCCATCGGTCCCCGGGAGGGGCTCGCCACGGTTCAGGTCGACGGGGTCTCCCTCGAGGTGGGGACGGCTCTCGTCGACGAGGTGAAGGAGGGGGACTGGGTGCTCCTCCACGCCGGATACATCATCGAGGTCTACACCGAGGAGGCTGCCCAGGACAAGCTGGCGCTGTTTGAGGAATTCTACGAACGGGTGAGGCAGGAAGATGCACAGCGCGACGCTTAAGGAAAAGGTATCCCTGCTCTCAATGGCCCTGGCCACCGAGGCGCGAAGACCGCTCACCTTCATGGAGGTGTGCGGGACCCACACCATGGCCATCGCCCGCCACGGCATCAAGTCTCTGCTCCCCGAGAACGTCTCCATCGTCAGCGGCCCCGGCTGCCCTGTCTGCGTGACCTCGGCGGGAGACATCGAGCGGGCCATCTCTCTTGGGGACACGCCCGGCGTCATCGTGGCCACCTTCGGCGACATGATCAAGGTGCCCGGCGAGGAGCGCACCCTCGGATCAGCGGCAAACGTCAAGGTGATCTACTCTCCCCTCGACGCGCTGGAGCTCGCGCGCAGCACCCCCGACAAGCAGGTGGTCCTGCTGGGCATCGGCTTCGAGACCACGGCGCCCCTCATGGCCGCGGCCATCCTCCAGGCACACAGGGAAGGGCTCTCCAATTTCACTGTCCTCTCCATGCACAAGGTGGTCCCCCCTGCCCTGCAGCTGCTCCTCTCGGATCCAACCTCGCGGCTCTCGGGGTTCATCCTCCCCGGCCACGTGAGCGCCATAACGGGAAGAATCTATTACGATTTCCTGAAGGACTCCCGCGTTTCGTCCGTTGTCGCGGGCTTCGAGCCCCTGGACATCATGGAGAGCCTTTACCTTCTCGTGAAGGCCTGTATGGCGGGCGACAGCCGTCCCATCAACAACTACCCTCGGATCGTCCGTGAGGAAGGCAACCCGAAAGCCATGGGGACGATGTTCCAGGTGTTCGAGCCCTGTGACGCTTCCTGGCGCGGTATCGGCACGATCCCCGCAAGCGGGCTGGCGATCCGGTCCGAATACAAGGACTTCGATGCGGTTCGCCGCTTCGATCTGGCCGAGCGTGAGGTTCCCGAACCTGCCGGGTGCCTGTGCGGCGCCATCCTCATGGGCAAGGCCCTGCCGGATCAGTGCCGGCACTTCGGGAAGACCTGCACCCCCTCCTTCCCCGTCGGCCCCTGCATGGTCTCCACCGAAGGGACCTGCGCGGCCTGGTTCAAGTACAACCTGTGAGAGGAAGCACCATGAACATCACCATGAATCACGGCGCCGGCGGAAGGGTCATGCACGACTTCATCCAGAAGAGTGTCGTGGGCCACCTCGGCAACGACCTGCTCACCCGCATGGACGACGCCGCCGTCCTGGATCTCCCCGCGGGGTCCCGGCTGGCCCTCACCACGGACAGTTATGTGGTCCACCCCCTCTTCTTCCCCGGGGGCGACATTGGCCGCCTCGCCGTCTGTGGGACGGTCAACGATCTCTCCACGGCGGGCGCCGACCCCCTGTACCTGACCCTCGCCTTCATCCTCGAGGAGGGGTTCCCCCTGGCTGACCTGGATCGCATCCTGGCCTCCATCGCCGCCACGGCACGGGAGGCAGGGGTCCGCATCGTCACGGGGGACACCAAGGTCGTGGAGCGCGGCAAGGGCGACGGGATCTTCATCAACACCGCGGGCGTCGGAGCCATCCCCGCGGGCGTCGACCTCTCCACCCACAACGCCCGGCCCGGCGATGTGATCCTGGTCAGCGGCCCCATGGGGAACCATGAGGTCGCCCTCTTCGCCGTGCGGGAGAAGCTCCCCTTCTCCACGTCCATCGAGAGCGACGCGACCCCCCTGAATCACCTGGTGCAGAGGCTGCTGGCGACCACGCCGGAGATCCGGGCGATCAAGGATCCGACCCGGGGCGGGGTGGCCTCGGCTCTGTGGGAGATCTGCGAACATTCCGGGGTGGCCGTCACCGTGGACGAGGAGTCGCTCCCCGTGGACAAAGAGGTGCGCGGGGTGTGCGAGCTGGTGGGCTTCGACCCCCTCTACCTGGCCAACGAAGGCAAGCTCGTGGTCGTGTGCGGGCCCGAGGCCGAGGGCCCCCTTCTGGAGGTCATGGGGCCTGGGGCTGCGCGCATCGCCACGGTCTACAGGGGCCCCGCCGCCCTGACCATGGAGACCGCGATCGGCGGCCGGCGCAGACTCTCCATGCTGGAAAGCGTCCAGCTGCCCCGCATCTGCTGAAATGACCGCGCCCTGGCCTCCTCTCTTTCTCATCACCCTCGTGGGACTCCTCGAGCTCGTGGCTGGCGTCCTCCTCCTGCTGGGCAAACACCCGCCCGAAGGGAGGGGCCACGTGCCCCCCACCAACAGAGAGACCATGCGTGGCCTGCGTCACAAAGGGCAGACCTTCGTGTTCGCGGGGATCTGGCCACTGGTGGCCGGGTTCGTTCTCTTCGCCTTCGCGGGAACCGTGCCCATGGGCACGGCCCTCACGCTGGCCACCAGCAGCGTCCTGCTCCCCTGGATCGCCATTGTCATCAAGGGCCTCCTCCACAGTTGACCTTCCGCCCCGCGTGTCCCCTGGCCCCCCCCGCATCAACGGCGCTGAAAAAACTGTAGCGCGGCATACGCGCATTACAGCTAAAGAAAAAAAATCCATCCTCAGGAAAATCCGTATTGCATTCTCCCGGGGCCCCGGTAGAATGAAGTCCTCATGAAGGCCTACGAATCAGATCAATACGATATTGAGCTCTCTGAGGACTCGTTCATCATCATGATCACCCCCAAGCGGGACATCGACCGACAGTTCGCCCGGGAATTCCGCAAACGCGCGAACCAGCTGGCCGAGACAAACGGTTCCCACCGTT
>QKIM01000168.1 GCA_003249585.1 Deltaproteobacteria bacterium | reverse complement strand
CATCGTCCGATTTGCGCTGCCCGCATCCGAGCGCGATGGCCAGCACTATGAGAACGGGTACCCAGCGTGTCAACATGGCGCCTCCTGTCCAGCACATCTGAACCGGTGCGTGAGCCCGACGACGAACTTATGGAGAGTGTATAATTGCACGATTCCAGGTCGGAAGCAACGTGTCTCCCATGTGGGCACTCGGCGCTGCGCCCCGGGTCGCGAAAGGATCCACTCGCCAGGCAGGCGGAAGCCGCAGCGAACCGACTCGGCGATGGACTTCAGGATCAACTTTTGCTTAAATTGGCACCAGACAGGAACACCCTCAGGTAACCACCATGGCCAAAGGGCACCTGTCCGATCCGGAGGGGTGCCATGGAAACACAGGTTCGCTATCTTGGAATAGAGCTGCTGAGCGAGTGTCCCCACTGCGGGAACCCGCTGCTCCTCAACGGCCCGCTGCGAGTGCCCCTCTGCCCGAGCTGCAAGCGGCGGGTGAACATCCCGGAGCGGTTCATGCACAGGGCGCTCGTCTATTACGGCGATGCCGTCGATGCGCCGAGTAAAACCTACGGCCCCCACAAGGAGATGCCCTCGGGCTTCAGCCTGCGCCACACACTGAAGGCGGAGCACCCCCGCTGCGCCAAATGCAACGCCACCCTCCCCTGCGACGACATCGCGACGGGCTACAACGGAACGGGCACCTGCGCCAAGTGCGGCACCCTCTTCGACACCTACCCCGCCCCCAGATGGCTCGCCAAGATGTTCCCCGAGTTCACCCAGGTGTTCAACGGAGCCCGTGACAAGTTCACTGCGCCCCCCGAAGGCTCCTCGCCCCGGCTTGACCCTGAACATGAAGCCCATGGATCAACCAGACCGCTCCTCATGCAGTGTCCCCAGTGCGGGGGAAACCTCTCCATCAGCCACGAGAGCCAGCGGCTCACCACATGCACATTCTGCCAGTCCGAGTTCTACCTCCCCGACGCCATATGGAACCGGCTCCACCCGGTGACCACAGTGAAAAGATGGTTCCTGCGCATCGAGGGTCCCACCAACAACGAGCAGGCCCGCGCCAACAAGAAGGCCCGGGAGGACGACGAAAAGCGAGAGGAGGAGGAGGCCGCAAGGGCCAGGGAGGCCTACGACAGACGGCAGAAGGAAGAGGCCACGGAGCAGGCGAAGAGGCGCCTCGGAGAAGTGAAGATCTATAACCGTCTACTCCCCCTCCCCTTTGCCCTCCACGCTCTGGTGCTGGTCCTCTGGCTGACCGTCTTCCGCCGCAACACGACCTTCTTCGTGGTCGGGCTCTTCGTCTCCATCGTCATGGAACTGGCGCTCTTCGTATGGGGTTCGACGGAGTACACCGCGTTTCTGGACAGGGTGGACGAGAAGTACATTGACCCGACCGAGTTCAACTCCGAGTTGTACATCTATCTGGGCATGATCCCGGTCTTGGGCATCTTCCTGGTATGGATCGGACTCAGGGGCCGCCAGGAGACCATTTCCCACAACCTGCGAAGCCATGGCTATGGCGAGCTGGGAGCCACCATCGTCCCCCCCAACACGGTCTTCATCCTCCTTGGCGTCACCCTCCTCCACGTCCTTCTTCTCGCTACCCTGGGCCTCGGACTCTGGGTTCACGCCTTTTGATTGACCCTCCGCAGAGCAGACACCCCGCTTTCAAGATCCGTTCTCAGTTACTGGGCTCTCGTCCTCCCTGACCTGGTAAACAAGCGGTCTTTCATTTGGGAACGGGGCAACTGGGGGCGATGCGCTTTCGGGCCTTCACCACGCGCTGGAGCAGCTCGGCGGTCCGCTTGCCGTTGTGGGCGTCCAGAGCCTGCATGTTCTTTATGTACTGATCGGTCTTTTTCAACTCTGCCTCAGTGGACTTACGACCGCTGTGCTGGCGCTGGTTGAAACGGCTGAAGTACCCCCAATACGCTGCCATGACCCTGTTTCGCACCTGATAATAGGCGGTCACCTTTTCCATGAGCTTCTGGGCAATGGCTCCAGCGGCGCAGACAGCCCCGGTGGGCTTGCTCTCTTCAAGCTGTTTGAGCCAGGGCATCAGGAGCGGCTTCGACTGGCTCATCAGATGCTGCTCCATATCGATTCGCGGCTGGATCACCTTGGAGATCCTGACAAAAACCTCCTCGGTGAGCTCGGAGGGGACCACAATCTTTTCCCAGCGGGGAATCTCGGCATTCAGCGCCGCGACCAGCCCCTTCGCCTCTCGCTGTCGGCCGGCCTCCGAGTCCAGGGAGCTGGCCGCCAGCGGAGCGGGCTCCGCGGGAGCGGGGCGAGGCGGAGTGGTGGCGGTGCCTGCGGCAGGTGAGGTGGTTGTGGACGAAGCGGCAGGCTTCGATGAGCTGTGGGCACATCCGGACAACAGAATTAACAGCGCAGTCAAACGAAACATGGGCGTTCCTTTCCAAAGAGAGACTCCGTTGATGGCCCTGGCGCCGGCCTTCGCTGCGGGCACCTGCCGGATCGGGAAAAGTATATCCAGAGCCCAATTTCGCGTCAATAGCCTACCTGAGCTGTTTTCGTCGGGAGAGGGCCCCGTCGTCCTTACACAGCGAGGTACGGATCCCTCGCTGGCCTCGCACAGAGGCGGCCACAGGGCTCGGTGATTGGGTTGATCAGGGAATTTTTATTGCATTATGAATGTGAGCACCTACACTGATTTTGTAAATTTTGGGGAGGACGTCTCGCTCCCGAGGAGAATTTCATGAAGAATCGGCTCTTTTTTTCACTTGCGCTCATTGCCACTCTGGCCTGCGGAAGTGAGGCAGGTAACAATATCGCACAATCAGAGAACAGGATCATCCATGGCTCCCTGGTTGACCCCGTGGAGTACAAGGCGGTCATCTATCTGGCGACGCCCGATGCGGTCTGCTCCGGGGTCCTCGTCTCTCAAAATCTCGTGCTGACCGCAGCCTCCTGTGTCTCTGGTCTGGATCCATCCGAGATTGGCATTTATTTTACCAATGAAATGGGAGTTGATCCCTCTACGGTGCTGCGGAGAGTGGTCAATGTCTACGAACATCCTGATTTTGACAACGCCCAGTTCTGGCTGGGCAATGATCTGAGCTTTTTGGAACTCGAGCTCCCCGCGCCGGAAAATGTCGACCCTATTCCCGTGCTTCCCTCTACCCTGGCCCTGTCTGCAGCGGATATCGGCGTAACCCCGGTGACCTTTGTGGGGTTTGGAAATATTGAGGGGCTCAACTACGAAAACAACGCCAAGAGAGCCACGACGGTCACCCTGGACTACGTCTGCACCGACGCAGCGGGATGCACACAGGATATTGATGGAATTGGGTACGGCATGCCCTCTCAGTCCATTGGCCTCGAGATAAACAATGCCGACTCCAGTTATCCCGGCACGTGTTTTGGTGACGGTGGCGGGCCGGCGCTGGTCACCATAGGTGGAGAGACCTATGTGGCCGGCATCACGACATTCGGATACATGAACGACAGCGATCTCTGCGATTTTCTCACCACCGCCATAAAGCTTGACGCCTTTTATGACGATTTCATTATTTACTACACTCTCGAGGATGAGGACTGCAACAACGGTATCGACGACAATGGGGATGGCGATACGGACTGTGACGATTTCCTGTGTGAACTGCACACAGGGTGCGCCGCCGTAGCCTGCGACAATACCGAGCCCATTGCCTGCGGAGAAAGCCTGACCAGGACCGCGGAATTTGGGTACTACGCCTATGAGTTCTATGACAACAACTGCACAAGCGGATACGCTCTTTCCGGCCCTGAGCAAGCTTTTGCACTGGATGTGCCTGCTGGAACCA
The DNA here is from genome assembly GCA_003249585.1 of Deltaproteobacteria bacterium. Classification (GTDB taxonomy): domain Bacteria; phylum Myxococcota_A; class Polyangia; order HGW-17; family HGW-17; genus SZUA-580. The sequence goes on along the minus strand of QKIM01000168.1, from coordinate 2,421 downwards.
CGGTCACTGCGACCGTGACCATGGGGGATTCTTCCAATGATCACGATCTCCTCCTCTTCAAGGGGTCCTGCAGCAGAGACTACTGTGAGAACTCTTCCATGGCGGGGCCCGGAGAGAACGAATCCCTCTCCTTCGTTACCGATGACGAGTCCCATTTTCTCATTGTCGACACCTATCAGAATCCAGGGACCTTCACCATTGAGATCACCTGTGACAGTACAGAGGTCCTCCTCAACGAGATTTGCGACAACGAGGTCGATGATGACGGTGATGGTTTCGTTGATTGCGACGACAATGACTGCGCGAATTATTCAGCGTGCCAGGTAGTGGAAGACCCCTACGAAAAATGCAACAACGGCAGAGACGATGATGGCGATGGGCTCATCGACTGTGATGACGCTGATTGCCAGGGGTATTCAGACTGCATTGAGCGCGTGGAGGACTGCAACAACAATATCGATGACGATGGTGATTTCCATATCGACTGTGCTGACGCCGATTGTGCCCAGAGCCTTCTGTGCAAGGTGACCGGCTATGCGATCTGTAATAACGGAATAGATGACATCGGTGACGGGAAGATTGACTGCAAGGATCCGTTCTGTCGGAGCTCCCGATACTGCCCGCTCCCCTACGAGGAGTGTGGCAACTACATCGACGACGACAGCGATGGTTTGACCGATTGTGAGGATGTGGATTGCCAGTCCTATGCCGAATGTGGCCCGGTGACCGGGGAAATCTGCAATAATGGCATGGACGATGATGCCGACGGTCTGATCGACTGCGCGGACGCCGATTGTGCCCATTTCAGTTGGTGTGAATACCTCAAGGAGCTTCCTGAAGACAAGTCTGGAGGAGAGGACACAGGACTCTTCGGGTGCTCGAGCTCTTCGCACCGGGGGTCTTCCTCCTGGCCCCCTGCGCTCCTTCTTCTGCTCGGACTCGCCTTCCTCCGCAGAAAAACACCTCCCTGGAATTAATCGTCATGACAGGAAGGAAAGAGAGGGGGGCCTAGGGATCCAGACAGGCGGCAAGGGCGTTCCAGGTATTTTCGACGCATCCCCCTTCACACCAGACCAGTCCACCGTCACCACAGTAGCAATCCGTGATTTCCAGCTCTTCCCTGCAGTAGTAGAAGGCTTCAAACTGGGTGCCGCACAGGGGGTGCTCATCAAGGGCCATGGTGTACACGGAAACGCATTCATCATAATTGGGCTCATTGCTGCATCCGTAGATATCCATTCTCGCGCAGTGGTTCTGGATTCGCGTCTCGTAGTTGCAGGAACCGCAAAGGATGCAGAAATCGAGGATGTAGGTGCAGTCAACGTCGCAGAAGAGTGTGCCCTCGGCGTCATAGCCAAGCCCCTCACAGGTGGTCGTCCCAAAATCCTCGACGTCGCACTCTTCCTCTCCATTCTTTACTCCGTCGCCACAGGTACCGGCCCCCACGGGGACGCATTCGTCGGAGCTGGCGATGACCGCGCTGTACTGGATGAGATCAGGGAGACTCTTGTTTTCAAAATCGGGCCCGAGGGCTTCCATGTTGAAGCCGATCCCACCGTCGATACCCAATTTCAGATCCCAGGTGAGACAGTCCTCTTCGGTGCTCATGGAGGTTCCCTTCGCCTCAAACTGCCCGTAGAGCGTCACCAGCGCCGAGGGGCCAACGAGGTCGTACAGCAGGAACTCGATTTCATTCTTTTCATACACGCGGATTTTGGCTTCGGCCTCCAGGGTTGGGGGATAAAACCCGAAAAATTTGGTAAACCCTCGGATCCCCTGCCACGCGCCATTTTTGTATTCCATCCCCGCGAAGGCCTCTATTTTTTGGGAGAACCCGGTGGAGACCTTGGCCTTGATCTCCCCGTTCACACCCAGGTAGAAATTGATATTGGGCTTGATGACAATGGGCACGATTCCGACAGTGAAGGTAATGGGACGCAGGCTGATGGAGGCGAACTTCTTCTCTGCGGTAAACGTGGGGATTTCCGCTGATGACACGACCGAGAGGTTCAATTCCTCTTTGATATCGAATCTGACGAGGGCACTGACCACTTCAAAATAATCCACAACCACCGTGAGGGTCAGTTTGGGCTCAGCGGAAATGGAGCCGTTGATGGCCATCCCCGGCACTATGGGCACATTGACAAAACTATGCTTGAATTCATGGCCGATTTCTGCTTTTGTCAGGTGTTTCATAACCCCGTCGACAAGCACCGTGGCGTCTTCGATGTCGTCGATGGAGAGATCCTTGCTCACGGTAAAATCGGCGGACTCGAAGGCCTCGGCGATGGAGGCATTTTCGGTTGAGACGATGGTGCCGCCGCCCGATTGTTCCACGCTGGTGACCCTCCGGATGAATCCGTTGGGGGCAGCTTCCGTTGGCCCGGAAACGACGATGGCGCCGGTCGCCAGGGAACTCGT
>QKIM01000471.1 GCA_003249585.1 Deltaproteobacteria bacterium | reverse complement strand
CCGTCCAGGGCCTGGGCTGGGCCACCATGGAGGAGTTCCGCCTGCGCAAGGGAGTCATGATCAACGCCGGCTTCACGGATTATCTCATCCCCACCTCGCTGGACGTCCCCGAGAGCATCGAGATGGACTTCATCGAGGAGCCCGAGCCCCAGGGCCCCTTCGGCGCCAAGGGCATCGGCGAACCCTCCTTCATCTCGGTGGGCGCAGCCGTGCTCAACGCCGTGGCCCACGCCACGGGCAAGCCCGTCAGCACCCTCCCCCTCACGCCCGAGACCATCCACGCCATCCTCAATTCGTAGCGCGATCCGTGGACCGCGGGCGGAAGATCGTCGCGCCCCGTCCGGTCAAACTCCTTCCACTGCATGGGCAAACCGACTATAATGGTGAGCATCTGGCCCCACGGCCCGGAGGTTCCCATGGACAGCACTGGTCGCCCGCCCTTCTCAGATGATCCCGATTTCCCCGAGCTCTCCAAAAAGCCCGCGGGAACTGGAACCCTGGAGCTCGGCTCCTTCGACTCCGTCAACGAGCCCGACCCGACCGCGGCCGATCCTTCGCCCCAGACACCGCTCCTGGGCGGCAACTCCCTGCAGCTCGCCCTGGTGGAGGAAGAGAAGTACCTGCGCACCGTTGAGCCGCCTCGCGAGGTCGAGACTACCCTGAAGGACCCCGAACCCGAGGAGCTCTCCAAGGTGGAGGTCGTGACCGAAGAGCCCAGGGGCTCTCTGGGGATCGAAGCCCGCGCCCTCAACTCCGGCGGCTTTTCCGGCGTCATGGTGGCACGCCGCACGGCGGTCTCCCCCTGGGAAGCCTTCCGAGACAACTTCATCGCCATGACCATCGTCGGCGCCCTCCTGGGCCTCTTCATCGGCGGCGGGATCACCTACTACTCCTCCCGGTCCTCCCTGAGCGAGGTGAAGACCATCGCCGCCAAGCGGGAGGTGGCCAAAAAGGGCGCTGTCCTTTTGGGGGATTCGAAGACCATCGACAACCTCGACGCCGAGGAACAGTCCGTCCGCTCCTCCATCGCCCTCAAGGGCACCCTCATATGGGGCGGGTTCTTCTCCCTCTTCTTCCTTGCCTGGGTAAAGTACGTGGCCTGACGGCCTCAACGGTGTTTGAGCAGCTGCTGGGACTGTTTCTTGAGGTGGTCCTTCTTGAGCTTGTCCAGACGCTCCACCTCATCGGGGGGCGCCAGCTTCCTGGCATAGCGTGAATAGGGCACCTCGTGGTCGTACTTGTGCCGGACGACCACAATGGTCCCCGCCACCGGGGTGTGCTCGTCGGCGTTGGCCTCCAGCCAGCCATCGGGCACCGCGGGCTCCGTCCACTCATAGAACCAGCGGGCGTCGATGGGGGTGAGGTTCACACAGCCGTGGGACTTGCGGTTGCCGAAGTTGGTGTGCCAGTAGGCGGCGTGGAGGGCCTGCCCGAGATAGAAGAAGCTGGACCAGGGGACCTCGTCGACCCTGTACCGCTCATTGGCCATGGAGCCCGTCATGTCGCCGTTGGCCTTCTTGAGCCAGATCCGGAAGATGCCGTATTTGGTCGGGTGCTTCTTGTTTCCGCTGGAGATGGGCGCCATGTAGACGGGCTCCTCGCCCTCATAGGCCACCATGGTCTGCATGGAGACGTTGATCTCGATCCACTTTTCGCAGGGTTTGAGCCCCACGGGAGGTATTTTGGCGGGCCATGCGGAGATCACCCTCCGGGCCATGATCCACCCCTCCTTGACGCGGTAATAGAGGGTCTTGAGCTGTTTGCCGGGCTCCTTCACACGCTTGGAGTCGTAAATGGCACGGGCGCTGTAGTGAGGGATGGGTTTCACCCCCTTCTTCTCGGGGCCTCCCGGATATTCGTACACGGCGGCACCCTTGGACTTTGCCCGGATGAGGGCCACGGGCAGGTTGATCCCCAGCTCCCTGAGGTTGATACCGTGATACCTCGGGACCTTGTATCCGGTGATGTCGCTGTCCCAGACCAGGAAGTTCTTGGCGGTGATCCAGTACCGCTTGCCCTGGAAGGACTTGGAGCTCTCGAGGCTGATCATGTCCCCTCTGAAGAGCTTCCCGAAGGGTTTGTTCGCTTCGAGCTCCTTGGAGTTCCGGTAGTAGGGGGTGTCGCTCTTCCTGACCCTGCCGTAGCGGTGGGGGGTGATCTCCTTCTTCTCCAGGATGGGTTGCTTGCGCAGGAGCGTCGCCCGGGTGTCGGCCTTGAGATTCCCACCACAGACATAGCGGTCCTTCCCCACGGCCAGCCACCAGGTCTCACAGCCGTTGCCCTTGGGCGCATACCGGGTGAGGGGCAGCCGGGTATACTGCTTGATGACCCCAACCACATCTGCCTTGGAGTCCGGCCTGCGGTAGACCCGGGCCTTGCGTTTGACCTTGAGGGAGCGGGTGCTGGCCGGGAGGATGGAGGCTATCTGCGGGAGAGACGGGTCGGCGTCCCCCCAGGTCTGGACAGGGGCCTTGCAGGTCCGCTTGGCCTTCTGCAGGGGCCCCAGTGGACTCGGGATGAGCTCCCCCTCTCCGTTTTGGTTGGAGTTGCCGGCGTTCTTGGCCTTGTTGTCGCTCTTCACGGAAGCGGCCCCTTTATCGGCGGCGCTGTCTTCCCCTTTTTTTGAGGAGGAGCAGGCTGCCAGCGCGAGGGCTGCGAGGAGGAGCGGAATATACGTGACGGTGATCTTCATTGTCGACGCTCCTTGCGTGCGGGCCTGTGCCCGGATGGATGTACGATGTGGTTCATCGTGGGGTAATGGGGGGATACGGCTCCTCCCTCGTGACTGTGTGGCGGGGCTGGAGCCCGGAAGTGGTGCGCGGCTGTGTGGCTACTCGTCGACCTGGATGGCCTGAAGCGCCTCACCCGATCCCTGCAGGTAGAGGGTCCCCTTCTTGATGGGACAGGCCTGAGCGTTGAGATACCGGGGATCTCCGCTCCGGCTCATCTTGAGGAGCTGCTTGAAGCTGCCATTGAGCGCAAACCGCACCAGCCCCTGCTGACTCTCGGGGACTCCCGTGACCGCCTCGCCCGTGGCGTGATAGTATTTTCCGTGATATACGCTGGGAGCCCAGGGCCACACGGACTTGCACAGCTCGAGGACCTTCTCGCCATCGACGGAGGCGACAACCTTCAGACACCGGCCACCCTTCTCGGGATACATGACGTATTCCTTCCCCGTAGCAACCCATCTGGGATAGTGGGCGCTGAAACCCGGGAGGGGCTTCTCGACGGGAGCCTTGAACACCTTCTTCCACATGAGCTTGGGCGCGCCCTTGGTATTCTCGAAGGAGAAGGTGATGAGACGGGCGCCGTAGGCGGGCTTGGAGAGCACCTGCGAGACGACGGTGAAGCCGTCCCCGGAGGCGAACATTCTGCGAACGTCCTTAAACTCTTTGAGGACCTTGCCGGTCTTGGGATCCATGGCCCGTGCGCTGCCGAAGCTGTGGAGCACTACCAGCGACGTCGTGGTCAGGACCTTGGGTTCGAGGATGGTGGGGAAGGTGGTGGAGTACAGGAGTTTGCCCGTCTCGATGTCCCGGGCGACGATCTGGCTGGCGGGGTCCTTGATGAAGACCTGGTTGTGGCCGACCCCCACGAAGGAGAAGGTGGTCACCACGGGTTTTTCGCCGCGTTTCTTGGGCTTCTCGGTCTTCACCAGGGGAAACTTCTTCTTCATGACGAGGCGGTTCTTGGTGATCTTGAAGAACTGGACGGCATCGGGGAGGGCGATGTAGCCCATGTCCCCCATGGCCCCCACGGAGACCTTGGCGGTCTTGGGGGTGCGGATCTTGTGATAGGTCACGTTGGGCGTGCCCGAGGGGAGCGCGATGGAGACGATCTTCACGTTGTTGCCGGCGAGGATCTTGTCGAGCTCGGGCAGGTAGGTGACGGCCTCGAAGATGGTCCGTGACTCGCCGACATTGACGCGCCATTTGATCTTCTTGGTCTTCATGTCGAGGGCCCACACCTCACCCTTGGTCCGGGAGGCGTTGGCCAGATCGGCAACGGTGAAATAGACGATACCGTCTTTTCCACCGAGGATCTTGTTGACCCTGGGTTCCTTGATGGTGGGACTCTTGAGGTCCAGCGCCAGAGGGCTCGCTCCGCTGGGGCTGAAGACCTTGATGCGGTTCACGGCCGCCAGGACCAGGTTGCCGTCGATGATGCGGTGCTCGTTGTCGTTGACGGGAAGGATGGTCTCCTGGAACCACTTCTTCTTCCAGGTGGCCGTCTCGTAGGCCGTGATGCCGTTCTCATCGGCGCAGTAGGAGATGGTCTTGTCGAGCAGGCAGTGCCTGGGGGGATCCACCTTGGAATAGAGGGTCTTTCCGAAGGACGTGCCCTTCTCCAGATCGATCAGCCGCCACTGCTTCTCCACGGAGGTCTCGGGGATGTACACGAACCGGGCGAGGTTGCCCTCCTGGAAGCGGCGGAAGGTCTGGGGCTTTGATTCGCTGCCCTTGAGCTTCAACTTCCAGTCCTGTTTGATCGTGGCCCCGGCGTAGTGTTTGAACCACAACTGATTCTCCTGGTCGTGGGTGCGCTGGAAGAAGATCGCCGCGTCATCGGTGGAGAGCAGCTGGCCTGGCTCAAACCCCTTGTCCATGTCGATGATCCAGGTCCACCGGACCGTCACCTTGTCGCCCTCGAGGTCGACAAGGCGGGCCTCGTCACCGGTGACGACGACCACATACCCCTTGGGGGTCACGTGAACGGGCTGGGTGATCTTCCGACCGACGTTGAAGTCTGTCTTCTTGCCCGATTCGGGATCGATAAGCCGGATGCTGGTGTCGAAGGAGGTGATGAAGTTCTCACCGAGGATCGCCAGACCCATGCCGTCCACGGGCTTGTCCCAGAGGTCCACGCCACGGAAGCGGTCCACCGCGACGATCTTGTTGGCCTTGGTCCAGGCCGCAACGGCGGCGCCCTTGACGACGACGCTGAAGGAGCGGCCATCCAGGGGATTGGCGAGGGCGAGCTCGAGCTCCTTGGTCCAGGTACGGCGGCCGGAGTCCTTGTTGTAGGCGCTCAGGCTGACGGGCATCTTCTTGTCGTCGAATTCCACGCCGAAGAGACGCTTGCGGGATTCCCCCGCGATGACGACGGCACCATTCATGTTGCGCTTCCAGTTGATGGCCGGGAAGGTCTTGGTCGGAGGCGCCACGACCTTGACCTTGGGTTTCGGGGCCTTGCAGGAGACAAGGGTGAGGAGTGCTGCAAGGAGCACCACCATGGGCGTTTTCATGATCTCTTCCTCCACATTGCGGTCGGGTTCAGGGGTGTCGGGGATCGTCGTCAGGATCCCTGCTCGGCGCTCTCTTCGAGCTCCCCGAGTTTGTCTTTCACCATGCTCATCTCATCTTTTTTACGGAGCTTCTGCTTCTTGAGTCGTGCGGCCTCGAGCTGTTCTTCCGAGGTCATGCTCAGGTGACTCTCCAGTTCCATGAGCCGTTTGTCGAGCGCCTGATGCTCGATTTTGAGGATCTGCAGTTTCTCTTCCAACTCGCTTTTTAAAAGCTCACTCATATGAAACACCTCCCGGGCTGAGCCGGATACTAGCATAGGGCTCGCAATTGAAAAAGCAATTTCCCTGCCCTCGTTCGCCTTTAAAAACAGTTGTTCCTGTGATATTGACACACAAATGCTTGATAATCTGTCACCTCTCCAGCTCTCGATCCTCACGGGCCTCATTGCCTTGATCGCCGGGCTCGCGACGGTCCCCATCTTCGGCATGGCCGCGAAGAACTGGAACATCGTGGATCACCCTGACAGCAACATCAAGATACACGCGGCCGCCACACCCTATCTCGGTGGTCTCGCCATCTACCTGGCGACCCTCGTCGCCGTCTCCTTCACCCTCGACTTCGATCAACGTCTCCTGGGACTCCTCCTGGGCGGCACCGTCATCGTTCTTTTGGGCTTCATCGATGATTTCAAGGCGCTCTCTCCGGCCCAGAAGCTGCTCGGGCAGGTCCTGGCCGTCACCATCGGCATCAAGAGCGGGATCTACATCCAGAAGGAGTCCATCCCCCTCTTTCTCCATATCCCCATAACCTACCTGTGGATCCTCGGGATCATCAACGCCATCAACTTCATCGACGGGATCGACGGCCAGGCGGCCTCCATCTGCTTCGTGATCTTCATCTCCTTCATCCTCTGGGGCAACGTCAACGGCGACACGGCCCTCATGGGATTCTCTGCGGCCATGGCCGGATCTCTCCTGGCGTTCCTGATCTTCAATTCCT
>QKIM01000290.1 GCA_003249585.1 Deltaproteobacteria bacterium | reverse complement strand
CTGGTGGCCCTGCTGACGGGTACCGTCGCCTGTGAAAAGTACGAGGGCGGCGCCGTGGAGATCGCGTGGGTGATCCGGGGAAGCGACCAGCACGCCTACGAGTGTGACTCCCAGGCCCTGGGTGACCTGCGCATCGGCAAGATCCGGCTCATCATCCGCGGCGCCTCGGGCACCTATGAAGATCAAGACATTTGCCAGGAGGGGCTGGTGGCGGACTGCGTCTTCGACTGTGACTCCTCCTTCGGGTCGTCCACCCACAGGGGAGTCACCTCCTTCACCATCCCCGAAGGGGACTGGTACATCGGGATTGTCCCCCTGGACCGTCAGGGGAACGAGATCGCCGGAAACCTCGTCCAGACGCCGGATCCGGTCCTGCAGTACATCCAGCAGGGAGACCTCACCTTCCTGGGGGTCTGGCAGATCGTCGTAACCCTCCCCGAAAAAAAATAGCGGAGGCGCAACAAGGACCGTACGGGGTCGATAAGGTGGGCGGAGGTGTCCCATGCAATTGTCCCGCGTCGGTTCCCCGCTGGAGCAGCAGCGTCCCCAACTGATTTCCGAACCCAAGGTCCCCATCCACATCTCACCCTCCCCCTCAACAGGATCCAGCCCCCTGGCGTCCATCCTGTCCTATGGCAAGGAAATCATGGCCCAGGAACAGGAACTGAACACCTGGAAGGAGCGCCTGCGCCGGGGATACACGCCGGCGCCCGCCGAGGTGCTGACCATCCAGTCGCTCATGTTTTCGGTGTCTCAGCGGGTCGAGCTGGCCTCCCGGGTGGTCGCTTCGGTCCAGAACCTGCTCAATACCCTCAAGCAGACTCCGCTCTGACCCGCCATCCACCTGTGGGAATGGTGTTGCACTTTTTCGACGGGATCTTATACTCTTTGGCCAGTGTGCCACCGCTGGTCCACAGCCCGCAGGCGGGCAGGAGGAATGAATGCCGTCGTCGCCCCTGATCATCCTGAATCAGAGCTCTCTCAACATCATCGATATGATTCTCCATTCCAGGGGGATGGTCCTCATCGACCTGCTGGTCCTCATCGCCTTCTCCTTCATCACCTGGTACATCATCGTCTTCAAGTCCATGCGCTTCGTCAAGTCCGCGGGCGCCAACAAGATGTTCCTCGAGCTCTTCTGGGGCGGCTCAAGCCTCGACCAGATTTATAAAAAATCTGGAGAGCTGGAGGACGGCACCATCTCCAAGGTGTATATGGCGGGATACAAGGAGCTGGCCAAACTCGAGTCGGGGCAGCAGCCCGGAGAGGGCAAGGGACAGAAACTCCAGAACCTCGAGCGCTCCCTCAAGAAGGCGGCCATGGGAGAGATCATGGAGCTGGAATCCAAGATGCCGGTCCTGGCCACCATCGCAGCAACGGCGCCCTTTCTGGGGCTCTTTGGCACGGTCTGGGGCATCATGGTCTCCTTCAGCGCCATCGGTCTCAAGGGCAACACCACCCTGGCGACGGTCGCCCCCGGCATAGTCGATGCCCTGGTCACCACCGCCCTCGGGCTCATCGCGGCCATCCCCGCGACCATCGCCTACAACTATTTCCAGCGCAGGATCCGGCTGCAGATAGCCGACATGGAGACCTTCGCCAACGACTTCCTCAACATAGCCCAGAGGAAATTCCTCTCCTGATTCGGGTGTCCCCATGGAGCTGCAGCACAACCACGGTGGTGGTTCCCTTTCGGAAATGAATCTCACACCCCTGGTGGACGTCATGATGGTCCTCATGATCATCTTCATGGTCACGTCCAACATGGATCCCGCGGGCATCGATCTCGATCTGCCCGACACCACGGAGACCCTGGAGACCAAAGAACTCCCGAAGCTCACGGTATACATGGAGAAGAGCGGCAAGATCACCCTCTCCCGGGGGGACGCCGAGCGGCACGCCACAGACCTCGACGCGCTCCCCGCCATGCTCAGAACCCACTTCCCCGGGATCACCGAGGCGAACATCAAGGGAGACAGAAAACTCACCTACGAGCGAATCATGGCGCTGCTGGTAAAGACCCGCAAGGGAGGCATCAAGAAACTCAACCTCCTGATGGACCGGGTCCAGGGAGCTGACGATCGTGGAAAATAGCCTCCTGGTCAGGCTGGGAAAACCCCGTATCGTGGCTGGAACGGCCACGGCGCTGCTCCATTTCGGTGTCGCCCTCTTCATTATATTGTTCGCCAAGAGCCCCGGCGAACCGCCACCACCGGGGACCACCATCAAGGTCCCGGTCTCCCTGGTCTCCCCCCAGAACGAGACGACGCCGGCGGATCCCAAGGTTCCAACCTCCTCCCAGCCCACATTCGAACGCAAGCGACGCCCCCCAAAATACCGCCGCGTTCCCTCCAAAAGACGCCATCACCGGCAGCCCCCCCCCATGAATGTCATGTCCGCTCCTCCCGACGAAACACTGGACTGCTCCATGTTCGACGATACCTCGTGTTCCCCCTGCCTCGCCGACGCGGCCACCTGCAAAAAATGCTGCGGCAAAAAGGACACTGCCGGCCCCCCCATGGCCCTCACGGCCGCCATGAAGGGGGAACAGGGCACTCCCTGCCAGGGTGCCGGCTGCACCAAGGGCGATCCCTGCACTCCCGAGATCCTGTCGCTCATGGCGGGCTCCTTCTGCCCCAAGGTGCGCCGCGCCGTCTATGCCCGGGTCGGGACAACCGTCCTCAGCGGTATCGGCGCCGGCACCTTTCTCTCGGCCCAGATCGCCATCGCCGTTTCGGCAGCGGGGCACCTGAGCCTCGCCTCCATGCTCAAGTCCTCCGGGAACAGCGCCTTCGATGCCGCTGTACGGAAAGCTGTCTCCAGCTCGTCGAGGGTCCTGCCCCCCGCCAGCATCTCCTCCTGCGTGTCCTCACGAGGATGCGTCTTCTCCGTTACCATAGGCGCCAAAAAGGTGACCGCATCCATGTCCACGGTCACCATCAACCCCATGGGCGTGCCCCCCATGACGCCGGAGGCACCCATGACCACCCCCAGGAAACCCCAATGAACCGCATGCTCCTCCTTGTCTTCCTGACCATGCTCCCCGCCACCGCGCAGGGGGTCCAGTGTCCCATCCCCAACTGCCCGGAAGGCCAACTCTGTTTCTGCCCCCCCCCACCACCACATTATCTCGTAGTCTCGGGGAAGGGCGAGGGGACGACAACTCCCGCAGGCAACATCATCGCCCGCTTCAAGGCCAATCTGCGGCTCACCGGATATTTTGCCATGGCCAAACGCTTCGCTGCCCGGACCGAGTCCCCGAAGACGCCCCTTGACCAGATATCCCCCTGGTCCATGGTCGAGCTGTCCCTCACCACCGCAGGCGACGCCGGAACCATCAACGTAAAGCTGTACCGCCGGCTCGCGCCACGGTCGGCCCGCAGGCATCTCGCCTTCAAAACGGACATGACCTTCAGTCTCAAGGACCCGGTGGCCTGGACCAAGGCGAGTGACATCCTCGGCAATCAGGTCATGGCGAAGATTCTGGGACGCCCCTTTGCGGCGTTCGGCACAAAATTGGCCTTTGTCCACAGGTTGTCACGGGGAACATCTGTTATTCGAGTCGGACAGGTCAACGGGCAGGTCACAAAGCTCGGTGCAACTCAGCCAAGAGTCTCCTTCTCCAGCTCCCTCAACAAGGAGCCGCTTTTCAGCCCCGACGGACGACACCTTGTCTTTACCTCACATATCCGGTTCAACCCCGACTTGTATATAACCGAAATAGGGACCAGGGGCATCCACAGGATCAGCTCCCGCAAGGGGGTCAATCATGCGGCGGCCTTCGCTCCCGACGGGAAATCCCTTGCCCTCACCCTGGACTACAAGGGCAACCCCGACATCTTCCTTCTCGCCACCGATTACTCTACGCAGCGCAAGTGGCGCGTCCTCAGGCAGCTCACCAGGCATCACACCATCGACACCAGCCCAGCCTTCTCTCCCGATGGAAAGCAGATCGCCTTTGTCTCCACCAGGAAGGGGCGCGCACAAATTTTTATCAAAAACGTAACGGCAAAAGGCGGCAGGGCACGCCTCCTTTTCTCCACACCCCACAGGACATACACTCCGAAGTGGTGCCGCGCCGGGATCCGGGAGTACCTCGCCTTCACCCAGCTCGTTGGAAACAAGTCGGTTATATTCATCTACGATGTACGCAATAAAAATGGCTGGAGAGCGACAAGCCTTAGCGCCCCAAATGCTGAGAATCCTTCATGGAGTCCCCACTGCAACCTTATCGCATACGAGTCGGATGGATCCAAACTCGGATCCCAAGGGATCCGAATAAGCCCGATTATAGGCGGCCGCTCCGTTTCACTCTTCGCAGGTCCTTTTACTACGCCCACCTGGGGCAAATAAAAAAATCGAAAATAATGCAGATAAGGGGTTGACAAACATTTCAATAGGCTTAACTATACGAATCAAGGATTTCACAAAGATGTGACAAGTCAGACCATGGAATTATAAAGGAAAGCGTTCCTTTCCTTATAACCTGTTCAACCCCTTTCATCTGCAGAGCATGCTGCAGAAACATGAGGAAAAAATGACCAAGACCGAACTCATCGACAAAATCAGCAAGACCAAAGACCTCAACAACGTGACCAAGAAACAGGTTGGCATCATCGTTGACGCTCTCTTTGAAGAACTCGGCTCCTACTTCGTGAAGACCAAAGCCGTGAAAAAATCCGATCCCAAACTGACCTATCCCGGATTTGGTACTTTCAAGAAAAGAAAACGCAACAGCAAAAAGGGCCGCAACCCCCAGACCGGCAGCGAGATCACCATTCCCGCCCACTACACCATCACCTTCACGCCCAGCTCTGTGCTGAAGAACAAGATGAACCCCAAGAAGAAGAAATAACTTCTGATTTTGCATCCCCCCTTCTTTCTTTTCTTTAAACATACCAAATGGGGAATTGGAATCAGTGGATTCACATGGTGGTTCGCAGCATCGGTCCCCCCCATCCCTGAACGCCACCGCTGGATCACCCTGTTTTTTCTCCCCTGGCTTTTATGGTCCCTGCCCTATCACCGCTTCCTTCGGTCTTCGCTGTGGCCCGCGCTTATCGCCGTCTCCCTGTGGTTTCGCGATGAGTATCAAGGCATCGCCCTGGTCACCCAGCTCTTTCTCGCCCTCGCCTATTATTTCTTCGTGCTCGAGGAGGAGCCCATCCCCGAAGAAAACGCCGAACCCCTGCAGGAGCGCCCTCTGAGCCTCCCGCGTGGTCCTGAGCTGTTCCTGGTCATCTCTTCATTGACCGTGGCGCTCGGGCTCGTCTTCTTTCCCGACCACCCCGCCCTGGCGGTGCTCTTCGTCACCGCCCTCGCCGGAGCGAACCTCATCTGGTGGAAACGGGCCTGCTCCTTCAGGATATCACGACTCACCCGATACGCCGGTGTCGGGACCATCCTTGGCCTGTGTGCGTTGATCTACGTCGGGCATCGGGTGAACTTTTCTCCACTCCTTATCGGGAGCGTGACCGCGACCCTCGCCTTCACCCTACTCTCGCCCCTGGCCATCAAAGAGTCCATGGAATAACGCCTGGGGGGCCTGCAGGAAAATTTTCCTTTTTTGCCTGGGCACACTATACTGCACCCTGTCATGCAGCCTCTCTTTCTGACCATCCTCCTGCTCAGCGGACAGACCCTCTCGGGTCCGAAGGTCGCCGCACGGCTCTCGCCCGACCCTCGCGCCAGAACCTGGGTCCGGGGGGCGCCCCTCCCTGACGTCAACACGCCCTCGACCATCCTGGCCCTCTCCTTCATGGAATCCAGCCTCTTTCCATCCTCCACAGGGAAATCCGTCTCCCGAAAGGCACCCAAACGCAAACTCCCTGCCGAGCTCTCCTGGCTCAAGGGCATGCGATATCCCGACATCCCCGTCACCTTCGACTCGAGGACAATCAAGTATCTGAAATGGTTCCGCTTCGATCGAACGGGCAGGAACGTCATCCGCGCCTGGATCGAACGGTCGGGGAAATACCGTGCCATGATCATCGATACACTCAAGCGGCACCGTCTCCCCACAGCCCTCATGTACATCGCCCTCATCGAGAGCGGCTTCGTGAAGACCACCCGCAGCTGGGCGGGGGCCCTTGGACTGTGGCAGTTCATGCCCTCGGGAACCAAGGTGTATGGTCTGTCCAAAAGCTACTGGATTGACCAGCGGATCGATCCCGAGCTCTCCACCGAGGCGGTGGTGCTCTATTTCGCCGACCTCCACTACCGCTTCAAGGACTGGGCTCTCGCCATGGG